>JBILST010000001.1:0-42721 GCA_044371865.1 Flavobacterium sp. | reverse complement strand
ATAACTTTTTCCACTGTTAGTGAAAATTGGAGAACCCACATCGTTTAATGCGCCAGTTAAAACCAATTGGTCTTTGTAATTCATATAAAAAGCATTGGCACTAATTTTTACTTTTTGAGTATTGTATTTCCAACCTAATTCATAATCTATTAAACGTTCTGGTTTCACGCTTCCGCTTTCATAATCATCGCGTCTTGGTTCTTTATTGGCAACTCCTAAAAAGCCATAAAAGGAATTTTTAGTATCTAATTGATAGTTCACCCCAGCTTTTGGATTAAAAAAACGAAAAGTATCATTCACATCCGAAAACTTAACACTTGTTGCTTCATAAAACACCATTCGGTATTGTAAATCGGCAAATAAATTCAGTTGACTTGTAATATTATAAGATGCTTTTGTATAGAAATTGACATCATCTTTATTACCATAATTATCGTAGTAACGATTAGGATTTGGAACATAATTTTGAGTCCAAACAACTTCCCCAAAGTGTTTTCCTAAATAACGATTGGCCGCTCCTCCAAATAACAAATCCGTTTTTGGTGTTCGATAATTTAATGAAAAAGTTGCTCCAAAAAAATCGTTATCTAACCATCGCTTTCTGACTAAATCTGAAATCGAATTCCCATTAAAATCAGGCAAATTGTAATCGGTTAAATCTTCATCTTCTTTGTATTGTTCAAAATAACCTTTTCCAATCGTGTAATGCAATGCTGCGTTTGAAATCCATTTTTCAGACCACTTTTCTGTCCAATGCAATTGAAAATGATTTTGCCAATAATTATCAGTCTCATTATCATAGAATTGCACATTTCCAAATTCATCTGTATACATTCCTGCAGGATTGAATGTACGGTCATTTTTTAATTTTTCTGGATCTTCAATTCCGTACCACGCTTGATAGGTTTTTTGTTTGCCTCCAAAAGCTAAAAATTTCACTTGTGATTGCTCAGTAATATAATTGGTGTTAAAAAAATAACCAAACATATTTGATGTTGCTCTGTCAATAAATCCATCCGAAGCTATGTTAGAAATACGTGCATTCATTTCGAAATTGTTATGCAAGCCTGTTCCAAAAGCTATCGTATGTTTTCGAGTGGCAAAACTTCCTACTGAATTTGAAACCTCAGCATAAGCTTTTTCTTGAAACGATTTGGTTTGCATATTTAAACTCGCACCAAAAGCTCCAGCTCCGTTTGTTGAAGTTCCAACACCGCGTTGTAACTGAACACTTTCTAAGGAAGAAGCAAAATCGGGTAAATTCACAAAAAAGGTTCCTTGACTTTCACTATCGTTAAAGGGAACTCCGTTTAAAGTGACATTGATACGAGAACCATCAGCACCACGAACTCTCATATAAGTATAACCTACACCATTTCCAGCATCGGTTGTACTAACTACAGATGGCAAATATTGCAACAATACCGGCACATCTTGACCTAAATTTCTTGGTGCAATATCTTCTTTTGAAAGATTTGTATAAGTGATTGGGTTTTTATCTTTTGCTCTTACAGAAGAAACCGTAACTTCTTTTAGTTCAGTTGTTTTTAAACTGTCTTTAGGTTTTTCTTGTGAAAAAGAAAAAAGAGAAAAGAAAATAAAAAATAGACTTATATAAGCCTTTGTACTTTGTACTTTGTACCTTGTACTTTGTTTTAGTAAAGTTTTCATTCGTAAAATAAATACGAATAAAAGGGGCAATTACTCTTGGTTAAAAATTAAATTTGATACTCTTCAACGCCAATAAACGTGCACATTTATTTTTGTCAATTCCCTAAACAGCATTATCTGTTCTAGGTTCTATGGGTATGATCTCAGCTCGTTATTTAGAGCACCCCTTTGAGACGGGGCAAAGATAAAGCAATATCAATTACAATTGCAATACAAAAATTCAATTTATTTCATTTTTATTGAACTTGACTTTTGAATTCGTTATTGAAATTTAATAGTTAGGCTTTTTTCTATTCTGTTTTAAAACGCTCATTACTTTTTTAGCATTGAGGCGTTTTTCTTTTACAGCTCTTGGAATTTTAGTTTCTTTTCGCTCTTTAAAGACAATTAAATTATTTTCAATTAGTTTGAAACATTTTTTAATTGCAATTTCTTTATTTTTTAGTTGACTTCTATCTTCTTGGCTTGTAATAATTAATATGCCTTCTTGTGTAAGTTTGGTAGCTATTTTAGTTTGAAGTAATTGTTTCTCTTCCTCTTTTAATCCTTTTGAATTGACTAAATCGAAAGTAAGCACCACTTTTGATGACACTTTATTTACATTTTGCCCACCTGCCCCACTGCTCCTCACTGCTTTAAATGAAAACTCAGATGCGATAATTGATTTATCCATTATCAGGTTGATGTGACGATTTTAACAAGTCGTTTACTGTTTTAACTGGATTAAAAGTTTCTAAAGGCACCTCAACAAAAATTGTAGTCCATTTAGCCATAGCACCATTCCACAATCCCGGCAATTCGAATGCTTTTATAGATTTTCCGTCTTTTGTTTTTTCTGTAATAAATGCCGTTTTTGGATCTACAAATTGAGTTAAATCAAATTTTTCGCCTTTATAATTTTTCACACCACAAACAATATCAACCGGATTAAAATGTGTAGCTTTTTTAGCAATTTTCTTTTGAGTTTTGTTGTTGGTATCTATTTGAGACGATTCTACAATTTGAAGCGTATGTCGGCCTTTTTCATCTTGCACCCAAAATGGCCCACCGCCAGGTTCACCTTCATTTTTAACCATTCCACAAACACGAATTGGACGGTTTAATACTTTGATTAAATATTCAATTTTATAGGCTGTTTGAAAATAATTAAATTCCTCTGGCAATGGAAAAGCTGCCTTATTTTCGGCAAAATCTTTAATTTCGGTTATTTCAGTTTCTGTTAAATTTCCTTTATAAAGTTTATTTAAATAATCAAAAATTTGATATTGCATTCTAAACAATACACCGCCTAATAATTTCTTGTAAAGAGTTATTACATCTGAATGATTTTGAGAAACATTGTCTATGTTTTTAATATAAATCACATCTGATTGTAATGCATTTAAATTTTCAATCAAAGCACCGTGTCCGCCAGGTCTAAAAAACAATTTATTGTCTTCTAAACGGAAGGGTGTATTATCATCATTCACCGCTAAAGTGTCTGAAGATTGGTCTTGGTAAGAAAAGTTAATTTCATATCCAGAGAAAAGATTCGTTATTTTCTCAAATTCGAATTGAAATTCTTTATTTATTGTGAAATGAATTTTAGTCTTACCATTGGTCTTTTTAAAGAAATCTGCTTCAAAAATATTTTCTTCTATAGGAGTAACAATTGCATCCGATTTAAAATGAAAAGGCAAAATTCCCTTAGGTTTCTGAGCATAATTTAAACCTTCTTCACTCAATAATGTTTTAATTAAAGC
Organism: Flavobacterium sp.; assembly: GCA_044371865.1. Taxonomy (GTDB): domain Bacteria; phylum Bacteroidota; class Bacteroidia; order Flavobacteriales; family Flavobacteriaceae; genus Flavobacterium. Next base: position 39,308 of record JBILST010000001.1, on the reverse strand, counting down.
ATAATGTCTTTTATCATTAGACAATGAGTAATAATCAGGAAATAAATCGAGTGTTTTCTTTTTTAATTCTCTGTAAAAAGGAAAGTTTTTTAATCCAAAAATAAATATAGAAACATCTTTTGCGTTTTTTTTGTTGATGTAACTATTAATGGTGTCATTTTCGGCATCAAATTCATTTAAAAATTCATTTAAAAATTTAAACATACGAGTTGCCGCTCCCGAAGCAGGAACAAATTTCTCTATTGCATATTTATCTTTATGTTTATCAAAATAATTAATAAACGAATGAATATCGCTTTCTGAAAAACGCCAAATACCATCGCCAACGGTTGCCGATTTTACTAAATTAATTTTGGGGATTCCTTGTATAAAAAGTAATAATTGTTGTTCTACTTTTTCAATAGTACTCCCTCTTTGTAATATATAATTTATATCTGCTTCTGTAAAAATCTTTTCCATTCTATATAACCTAAAATAGCAATAATTGTAAATAATATAAACTGTAGACTAGAGAACGTTAATCCTTTATAAAAATACAAAGGAACCGAAATAAAATCGGCAACAATCCAAATAATCCAGTTTTCAATTTTTCGTTGGGCCATAAGCCACATTCCTACAAAAAATAACGCTGTAGTAAGTGTGTCAACATATGCTGTCCAATTGGTAAATTTATCAAAAAAATGGTAAATAAATGCAATAAACAGTAAGGTTCCTGTAAAAATAACGCTAGAAATTAAATAATCCTTTGAATTCATGATAGATATTGCAAACTCATCTGTGCCATTTTTCTTCCTAGTCCATAAATACCACCCTAAAATACTCATAATAGAATAGTAGATATTTACAATAAAATCGCCATACATTTTGCATTCAAACAAAATGTAAACAAAAATCAAAGTGCTTACCAAACCAGTTGGATAAACCAAAATATTGTTTATTCTAGCAAATAAAACGCTTATAATTCCAAAAACAACAGCGGTTAATTCGAGAAAAATAAAAAGATTGGAATAGTTTTTATACTGAGAAAACAAAAACTCTATCATAACGAAAAGAAATTACTATCGTTTTCAAACGCCGTTCCAATTACAACTAAATCAGCTCCCGCATCGTAAACTTCTTTTATTGTTTTCATAGAACGAATGCCGCCACCCACAATTAATGGAATATCAATATTCTGAGCTACATATTGAATCATTTCTAAAGAAACATGCTGGTTAGCACCGCTTCCGGCTTCTAAATATATCAACTTTTTTCCAAGAAATTCGCCTGCTTTTGCGGTTTTATATGCCAATTCGATATTGTCTTGTTCAATAGGTAATGTTTGACTTACGCGTTGAACTGCGGTTTCTTTTCCTCCATCAATTAACAAATAACCTGTGGGAATAATTTCTAGTTTAGATTGTACTAATATTTCAACGGAATTGATATGATGTTCAATCAAATATTCTGGATTTCGGCCTGAAAGTAAACTTAGAAATAAAATCCCATCGGCTTCATTAGAAATCTGAGAAGGATGACCTGGAAAAATCAAAACTGGCAGTTGAGTCGTTGTCTTAATGACAGAAATTAATTCATCTAAATGCGTTCCATTGAAAGTGCTTCCACCTACAAAAATATGTGTAGCGGGTGAATTTTTTATTTTCTCAGATAAAACCACAGCTTGTTCAATTGAAACCTTTTCAGGATCAATTAAAATAGCCAATAGTTTTTGACGGTTCGTTTTTGCTTGAAGTATCTTTTGATATAAGTTTTGCATTTTAATTTTTCGGGAAAACACACACAAAGATATACTCTTCTATGTTATAAAATTGAATATTAAAGTTTTCTATTTTGTTATTAAAATGCAAATTAGCCGAACACTTTCCGTCAATTAAATCAAATTCATCTTCAAAAATATGTTCTGGAAAACTAATTCCAACTTCATTTTTAATTTTAAAAATAGACTCTTTTACTCCCCAAATCACAGTTGCTTTTGCAATTTTATCGGGAATAGAAAGGCCTTCTAAATGTTTTATTTCTAAAAATCTAGGCGCAATTTTAAGCGTCTTTTCTTTGCATTTTTCTATGTCAATTCCCATTAATTCGGTACTTATACAAATACATGAAAATTCGTGTGAATGAGAAATTGATATTTGCTTTCCATCACCTAAATGTGGTTTTCCAGATGCATCATAAGTTAAATCGTAATCGGTGTAACCCAAATATTGCAATAACATTCGAACAGCTAAAAACCCTCTTTGATGGGCTTCAGATTTCATTCCTTCTAAGCGAAAAAGGGATGTGTCTTTTAACGAAACTGCTCTAAATAATGAAGTTACGTCTTCGGTAATGTGCCAAAAGTACGCCGTGGTGGTTTCGTTTATATGTAAGGTTTTATATATTGGCATTTATATTTTGTTGTTTTTCAAATCATTAGAATATTAAACAATTCACAAAATACTTAAATTCTTTCAGAAAATAAAAACTTATTTTGTAATTTTGCGCCCTAATTAAGAATATACAAATATACATAATAGATGAGTACACAAACATTACCTTATGTAGCTTATAAAGTGAAAGACATTTCACTTGCAGCTTGGGGAAGAAAAGAGATTGAATTAGCTGAAGCTGAAATGCCAGGTTTAATGGCTTTAAGAGCAGAATATGGCGCTAGTCAACCTTTAAAAGGAGCTAGAATTGCTGGATGTCTTCACATGACAATCCAAACTGCTGTTTTAATTGAAACTTTAATTGCTTTAGGCGCTGAAGTTACATGGTCTTCTTGTAACATTTTCTCAACGCAAGATCAGGCTGCTGCTGCTATTGCTGCTGCTGGAATTCAAGTATATGCTTGGAAAGGTTTGAATGAAGAAGATTTTGATTGGTGTATTGAGCAAACTTTATTCTTTGGTGAAGATAGAAAACCATTAAACATGATTTTGGATGATGGTGGAGATTTAACAAACATGGTTTTTGACCGTTACCCAGAATTAATTCCTGGAATCAATGGATTATCAGAAGAAACTACAACTGGAGTTCACCGTTTGTACGAAAGAATGAAAGCTGGAACATTACACATGCCTGCTATTAATGTTAATGATTCGGTTACTAAATCTAAATTTGATAACAAATACGGATGTAAGGAATCGGCTGTTGATGCTGTTAGAAGAGCGACAGACATTATGTTAGCTGGAAAAAGAGTAGTTGTTTGTGGTTACGGTGATGTTGGAAAAGGAACTGCGGCTTCTTTTAGAGGCGCTGGTTCTATTGTAACGGTTACTGAAATTGATCCAATTTGTGCTTTACAAGCAGCAATGGACGGTTTTGAAGTTAAAAAATTAAATACTGTTGTTGGTAATGCCGACATTATTATTACAACTACTGGAAATAAAGATATCGTTTTAGGTTCTCACTTTGAGCAAATGAAAGACAAAACTATCGTTTGTAACATTGGTCACTTTGATAACGAAATTGATATGGCTTGGTTAAACAAAAACCATGGTGCATCTAAAATCGAAATTAAACCACAAGTAGATAAATATACTATCAACGGAAAAGATTTTATCATTTTAGCTGAAGGTCGTTTAGTAAACTTAGGTTGTGCTACAGGTCACCCAAGTTTTGTAATGAGTAATTCATTTACAAACCAAACGTTAGCTCAAATTGAATTATGGACTAATATTTCTGCTTACAAAAATGAAGTGTACATGTTACCTAAACATTTAGATGAAAAAGTAGCCGCTTTACACTTAGCTAAATTAGGCGTTGAATTAGAAACTTTACGTGATGACCAAGCAGCATATATTGGTGTAGAAGTACAAGGCCCATTCAAACCAGAATATTACAGATATTAGTATTAAGACAAAAGTATTAAGTATAAGACTATAGAAACCCTTGCAGCAATGTGAGGGTTTTTCTTTTTCAAACTATTTTTCAACAATTTAACAACAACTTGAAAATTTTGGCGTTAAATTTGTATATCATCAATCATCAAAATCAATCATCATGTTAAAACGTTTTTTTATGTTATGTTCGGGCGTAGATTCCGACGTAATTAATGGTTGTTCTAATGGCGAGCAAAACAAATATGCCGGAATTGGAGCTACCGTTTTCTTCACCGCCGTAATGGCTTTTATTGCAAGTGCTTATGCGCTTTTTACCGTTTTCGATAATGCATTTATTGCCATAGCTTTGGGTTTAGTTTGGGGGTTGCTTATTTTTAATTTGGATCGATTTATTGTTTCTACCATTAAAAAAAGAGATAGCTTTTTAGACGAATTTATTCAGGCTACTCCGCGTATTACTTTGGCGATTATTATTGCTATCGTAATTTCAAAACCTTTGGAAATTAAAATCTTCGAAAAAGAAATCAATACGGTTTTACTAAAAGAAAAAAATGAAATGATGTTGGCCAACAAAAAACAAGTAGCCAATTATTTTCAATCAGATTTAGATAAAAACAAAGCGCAAATTGATAGTTTAAAATCGGATATTCTTAAAAAAGAAAAAGAAGTAAACGATTTATATTCGGTTTACATCACAGAAGCTGAAGGAACTGCTGGAACTAAAAAATTAGGCAAAGGTCCGGTTTATAAAGAAAAACGTGAAAAACACGATGCTTCTATGCAAGATTTAGCCACTTTAAAAGCTGCAAACCAAGCAAAAATCACCGATTTAGAAGCCAAATCCAAAATCTTACAAGCTGATTTGGATAAAAAAGTCACCGAAACCCAACCTATTATTGAAGGATTCGACGGTTTAATGGCTCGAATTAATGCGCTGAATAAATTACCTTTCTTACCTTCGTTTTTCATTATGCTGTTATTTTTAGCAATTGAAACTTCGCCTATTATTGCCAAATTATTATCACCCAAAAGCGAATACGATTTCAAACAGGAAGATAACGAAATGGGCATCAAAAATATGTTGGCGCAAAATCGTTACCAAAGCGAATTACAAAAACAAACCGATGCCGAAATTTACGATAAGGTTTATGCCGACATCAAAGAAGATAAAGAACTGTACAACTACAAAAAGAAAAGTGCTATGGAATTGCTAAAACTCCAAGCTGATGGATTTGTGGAAAAACAGAAAAAATCAATGTAGAATTGCCATTAGGCAAAAGCAAAAAGGCAATAGTTTTTATTTACTATTGCCTTTTTTGATTTAAATTTTTAGATAAACTTACAAAAACTTCAAAATTTCCGATTTCAATCTATCATATTCTCCTTGAAGGATTAAACCGTTATCCAATAATTTTTTATAGTTCTGAAGTTTGGCAAACAATTCATCTTGCGTTAAATGGGCTAATCCTTTTTCTTCTGAAATTGGCGCTTCAACTTCCGTATCACGAATCACATCATTTGGTGTTGGCATTAACTCTGCAAAATGCGTTACTTCTTCCGCTTGAATTTCCTCAATAGCTTCTTCTTGAACTGGCGTTTCTACTTTAACTTCTTCCACAACTGGAGTGGCTACCTTTGGATTTTTCAATAAATCCAATTGCTCTTTTGCGTACGTATATAATTTTCGCGCTTGATTTTTGGGTAAATAATCAACTGTTTGTGTTAAATCTGAATTAGTAGTAAACGTAAAATCGGCACCTAAAATCCCTTCTTTTACAAATGAGCCTGAAATATCATCCCAATCGTAATCAATGAATTCCATGGACAATCCTAAGTTTTTAGGCTTACACAAAATGATACGTTTGTTGGTTACTACAATGCTGTCTGGAAAAATAGTTACCGCTGGCTTTTTCTGAACGGCAATGTAGCCTACTTCTTCATTCGACATTAAAAGATTCTCCAATTTAGCTGTTATTTTCTCAATAGCTTTTGGGTCTTGATCTTCGTTTAATATTTTTTTTAAGTTGTCTATCATGATAGTTCCTTTGAATTTTCTTTTAATAGCACAAAAGTAATGCCTAATTTTCTAATTCTTGAATTTCTTGCTGGACTTTTTTCGTTAAACTTTTGAAAATAAGTTCGTAAGAATGATTAATCAATTCGCACATCATTTTATCGGAAACATCACCGTGAAAACGAACGGTATTCCAATGTACTTTACTCATGTGGTAGCCTGGTTCAATCGCTTCATATTCAGCTCGAAGTTCCAAAGCGCGTTCTGGATTGCATTTTAAATTTAACGATGGTGTACCTTTTTCCCATTCAGATAACGAAGTTAAACAAAACATTTTTCCACCTACTTTAAACACCAACGTATCTTCATCAAATGGAAAATGTTCGGTGACGCCTTTTTTAGATTGACAGAATTCGTATAGTTGTTGAATATCCATTTTGAGTGATTAGTGAAAAGTAATTAGTAATTAGTTTTTTTCTAAAAAAGTTTTAAACCTCATATATTTGAATGAAAAGTCACTATCTGATTCGATTTTATAACCATTTTTCTTAACTTCTATTACTATGAATGCGCTTTTAGGAATTTTGATTTCATAAAACCCATTTTCATCAGATTTCAAGTCATAATTATCTTTCCCAAAATATTCACTGTAATTTGAAGTTCCATTATCACTTTCATAACGTTGATTTTCTACTTTGATTATGGCATTTTGAATGGGTTTATTTGTTTCTTTATCAAAAACATAACCAGATAAACGAACATTCTTGGTATCAGAAGCAGAATAAAGCCAAAATACCAAATACATCAAGAATAAAATTAAAATAGAAGCTAATATTATCAAAAACTTTTTCATAAAAACTCCCTACTCCAAACTATACAAAACTGGTTTCGATGGCGAAGCATCATTCTCAAACGAAGCGAATTGTAAATTCAACAGATAACTTCCGTCTTTTACAGCATCATTAACGTAAATCATTTCGGTAATTGTACAATTAAAACGAGCATCTTTGTTTACTTGATTCACATCTTTTACATTCCAAAACGCTTTGTGTGCCAATAATTTTCCTTCATCGTGTTCTTTGTCTACACTAGGTAAATCTATTAACAAATGTTGGATGCCTTTTTCTCTGATGTAAATTGCAGCCGCTTCTTCTAAATAGGGCGGATTCGTATTGGAATAATTTAAATGTTTTTTACTTTCCGGATTTGGTAATGTCCTAATGATGATGGCTTCTGTTGAGACGTTGCAATGCAATGTCTCTTCTATTTGCTCTTTTGTAATAACTAAATCTTCTCCAATCGTTTTTGGTTCCACAGAAATCAATTCCGCAGTAAAGAAAAACTGCTTTAAACATTGATTAATTGAGTAAAAATCACGGGTAATATGACCTAAACACTCTGTATGCGTTCCGTGCGCGTGCGGATTGAAGAAAATATTATTAAAATTCGTAGAAGATTTTCCTTCCGAAACTTTTCCAACCCAATCACCCATAGTTACAGGTGCAATTTCAGGTCCATTTTGATACCACGCAATCGGATTTTGCTCGTTATTAGTTAAAGGTATGGAAATATCAATGGGTTTTGATAGGTCTATTTGTAGGTTGTTGATGGTTGCTTTCATATTTTTTTTAGAGCAAATCCCAAAGCTTCGGGACTCAGAGTTTTCACTAAGCTTTGTGCTTTCTTTATGTTCTTAGTGGTTCATAATCATCCCAAATTTAATAAAAACAAATTGGAAGTAGTTAAAGAATTAATAAATTCACCTCAATTAATTGTATTTAAATTTATAATTAATTAATTTTAAAGTGTTCTTTAGATCTAAAAGAAACTTAAAATGAAAAAATATTTTGTTATCATAGTGCTTTTATCAAATGTTTGTTCTTTTGCACAAATAAAAACAGACTCTATTCAACCAATTCTGCAACCGATTAAAATGAATAGTAATCTGAATACAACTTATTCTTTTTTATCTTTTAATCAACTAAATTTTTACACAAAAAATGACTTTTCTATTTATAATAGAGCTACGATGATGAATGATAATTTTTCAGTTTACAAAGGTCAATTTGAATATAAAAATTCTATTTTCATTCCTGAAAATACCATATATAATTCTAAAATCGACTCATTTAATCCAAATGGAGTTAGTGATTTTGGCAGCGCTTTGTTGACCGGTGTTTTGAATTTAACATTGAGTTTATTTACTACTAAATAAAACCTTACTTATTTAATAAAAACAAATCACTTGCTATTCCATCACTCAAAAACTTTCCTTTTTTAGTAGTTCGCAAAATGTTATCATCTACAAACAACAAATGATCTTCAATGAATTTTGCTGCTTGTTGGTTCAAATAATCCAAATAATTTTTCCCAAATTCTTGTTCGATTCGTGCTAATGAAACGCCCCAAATCGTGCGTAAACCCGTCATAATATATTCGTTGTAACGATCGGTTTTGGTTAAGGTTTCAATTTCTATGGGCAATTTATTTTCTTGAATCGATTTAATATACAACGAATTATTAGAAACATTCCAACCTCGATTTTTTCCATCATAACTATGTGCTGACGGACCAATTCCGATGTATTTTTTGCCCAACCAATAACTAGAATTGTTTTTGGAAAAATAATTTTCTTTCCCAAAATTCGATAATTCGTAGTGAATGAATCCGTTTTCTGAAAGTTTGTCGACCAAAATTTGAAAATGCTCTTGAGCTACTTCATCATCTGGTGGCGGAATGATTCCCTTTTGGATGAACGAATGCAAAGCGGTTTTAGATTCAACTGTTAAAGCATAACTCGAAATATGTGGCACACCGAAAGACAAAGCAGTTTCGATATTTTGCAACCATTTTTCATTAGACATTTCTGGAACTCCGTAAATCAAATCAATGGAAATATTATCGAAATAGTGTGTGGCAATTTCCAAACATTTTTTAGCTTCTTCCACATTGTGCGCACGATTCATCATCTTTAAATCGTTTTCAAAAAACGATTGAATTCCGATTGACAATCGGTTGACTTTATTTTTTGATAGTTCGACAATTCGATTCTCCGTTAAATCATCTGGATTGGCTTCTACCGTAATTTCTGGATTATCAACCACTTTATAATTTCGATATACTGCATCAATCAAAAATTTTAAATCAGAAATTTCTAAAATACTCGGCGTTCCACCACCAAAATAAATGGTTTCTACAATATCGTTTTGAAACTCGTTTTTACGCATTTCAATTTCCTTAGCCAATGCCAAAACCATTTCATCTTTCTTCTTCAAATTAGTAGAAAAATGAAAATCACAATAGTGACAAGCTTGTTTGCAAAAAGGTATGTGAATGTAGATGCCGCTCATATTTAAGTGCTCAGTGTTCAGTTTTTAGTGTTCAGTACTAGATACAGTTGTATTTAGTTTTCAGATTTTGAACCGAATTTTCCCGGGTTTAAAATCATGTAATTTATTAATCTTCCGACTTCTTTTGATTTTTCAGTCAAATAGTCAAATGTCTCTTGAGTAATATATTTACAAGCTAAAGCATATTCTAACCAACCTTGTGTTTCAGAATTTTCTGCATCTGCATCAGTTAATTTGCTGTGAAAATATTTTGGATATTCCCTTTTACGGTAAGCTTCAGCTATTGTGATTGTTACACTTCTTGAACTTCTTCTAATTTGATCTGTTAAAGAATAAGTTTCTTCTTTTGGAAAACTTTTTGATATTTCAAAAACTTCCATTGCAACATCAAATCCTTTTTTATAAGCTAATAAATCTTGAAATCTCATATTGTTGTTTACACGATATTATACTGAACACTAAAAACTGAACACTGAGCACTATTTTTTTACTCTATCTTCATTATTCTTCACAAAAGCATCCCAACCCGAATAACTTTTTTCGCCAACTACTTTTCCAGAATTGAAAAAATGACAAACCGCAGCTGCCAAACCCTCGGTTGAGTCGAGATTTTTTGGTAATTCTTTTAAACCTAATAATTGTTGCAACATTTTGGCTACTTGTTCTTTACTAGCGTTTCCGTTTCCAGTGATGGCCATTTTTATTTTTTTAGGTTCGTATTCTGTAATGGGAATATCTCTTGAAAGTCCGGCTGCCATGGCAACGCCTTGTGCTCTTCCTAATTTCAACATCGATTGTACGTTTTTCCCAAAGAAAGGCGCTTCAATGGCAATTTCATCTGGATTGTGCGTGTCGATTAATTCTATGGTACGTTCAAAAATGACTTTTAATTTCTGATAATGGTTATCGTATTTGGACAAAATAAGTTCGTTCAACTGCAGAAATTCCATTTTCTTGTTGACTACTTTGATTAATCCAAAACCCATAATCGTAGTTCCTGGGTCAATTCCTAATATGATGCGTTCGTTTGCCAATTATTTTGTTTCAAGTTTCAAGTTTCAAGTTCAAAGTTTTCGTTTCTTTGCAACATGATTTCAATTCCTCACAAAGCTAAGCAATTCCTTGTTTTTACCATCAAACTTTTGATTGTAATTGGTGCGTTTTATTTTATTTATGACCAAATTGCTGGAAATTCAAAATTAGAATGGAGTAAATTCCAGACTTTAGTTTTGGAAAAAACTTCTGTCCTAACCATTATTTTCATTTTATTATTTAGTGTTTCGAATCGTTATTTTGAGATTTTAAAATGGCAGAATTTGGTGGATTTCATAAAACCTATATCCATTGGGGAAGCAAGTAAACAAGTTTTAGGCGCTTTAACTGCTGGAATTTTCACTCCAAATGGTCTAGGAGAATATGCTGGAAAAGCCATGTTTTTTAAGAAAGAACAAACTAAAAAAGTGGTATTTTTAAACTTGATTTGCAACGGAATCCAAATGATATTAACGATTATTTTCGGAACTATTGGATTGATTTTAATTGGATATTGGAAATGGGCTTTAGCGATTATTGGAATTGCTGTTGTTTTATTTTTTGCTTCAATCCTCTCGAAAAACATCACCATAAAAGGTTATTCGATTCAAAAATTATTGCATAAAATTAACGAAATCCCAAAAAAGATTCATCGAAAAAATATTTTGTTGGGTGTTTGTCGCTACTTGGTTTTCTCGCATCAATATTATGTTTTATTTTTAGTTTTTGATGTAGATTTACCTTATCTGACTTTAATTAGTTCGATTGCTGCGGTTTACTTTTTAGCTTCTTCGTTACCAAGTTTTCAATTTTTAGATTTCGCTGTAAAAGGTAGTGTGGCGATGTTTTTCTTTGGTAAATATGGCGTTAACGAATGGATTGTAATTTTCATTAGTACGTTGATGTGGTTTTTAAACGTAGTTTTACCTGTGGTGATTGGAAGTTATTATGTAATGCGATTTAAGTTGAATGACAAAAAAGTATAACCGATTTCTTTGTGTAAAAACGAAGTTTTCTTTGTCTTCTCAATATTTTTTCACACTTTTACTATGTTTCTATGTGTTTTAAAATTTAACACATAGCCACAATAGATTTTGATTGTGTTGATTTTAGTCCGAAGCTTCGGGCGTTTCACTAAACATAACTCACATAGAACTTTTTTTAAATTATGTTGGAATTAATTCTCGGAACTGTTTTTCTCATTTACCTTCTGTTCATTGGGCAACTGATTTATGGATTTAATCGAATGAAACGCTTTTCTAAAAAGGAATTCACTCCAAAAACATCTTTTACCATTGTAGTTCCGTTCCGAAACGAAAAAGAAAATCTCCCGAATTTATTGCATTCTATTTCCTTATTGAATTATCCGAAAGAATTAGTGGAAGTGATTTTGGTGGATGATGACTCTGAAGAAGTGTTCAGTGTTCAGCATTCAGTGTTCAGTTTGAAAGTAATTAAGAACGAGAGAAAATCAAATTCACCAAAAAAAGATGCCATTGAAACCGCGATTCAAATAGCTAAACACGATTGGATTATAACTACCGATGCCGATTGTTTGGTTCAGAAAGATTGGTTGACGATTTACGACCAATACATTCAGGAAAATGAAGTTGAAATGGTAGCTTCTGGCGTTTGTTATGTTCCAAAAAAAGACTTTTTATCCGCTTTTCAGAATTTAGATTTCTTGAGTTTACAAGGCGCCACGATTGGCAGTTTTGGAATCAAACAACCTTTTATGTGTAATGGTGCTAATTTCGCCTATTTCAAACAATTTTTCAAGGAATTAAACGGTTTTCAGGGAAATGAAACCATAGCCAGCGGAGACGATGTTTTTCTGCTTCAAAAAGCAGTTTCACTCGCTCCGAAGAAAGTAGGTTTTTTATTGGCTAAAGAAAGTATTGTCGCAACAAAATCAGTTGAAACATGGTCAGAATTGTTTCAACAACGTGTTCGTTGGGCTTCGAAAAGTACGGGTTACTCTTCTGTTTATGGAAAGCTGTTAGCGCTTGTGGTTTTTGGCGGAAATTTGACTTGGATAGTGAGTTTTCTACTTTGGTTGGTAGGTTTATTAGATCAAAACATTTTCATGCTTTTTGTTGCATTGAAATTTCTAATTGATTTTATCTTGATTTACAAAACTGCTAATTTCTTCGAATCGAAATTACAATATGTGTTAGCGAGTAGTTTGTTGTATCCTTTTTTTAGTGTTTCGGTGGCGGTGTATTCGTTGTTTGGAAAGTATACTTGGAAAGGAAGAAATTTTAGAAAATAATAAGCAAAGTTTTTGGAACACAGATTTAATAAATTTGAGAAATTAAAAAATCTCGACTCCTTTCGATTTGACAAAATAATAAAAATTGGTATGAATTGTTTTTAACATATAAATCATGTAAGTTTTTTGAAGTGGACATTTTTTTTAATTAAGTTCAATTAAGATTATTGAAATTATTGAAATTTCTTAAATCTGTGTTCCCAATTTAAACTTGATTTTGTCCTTGCTTATTTCTCCATTTTAATAATCACTGGAAGCACAAATTGTGTTTTTACTTTCACTCCTCTTTTAATCGCCGGTTCTACTTTTGGAAAATCGGATAATCTTGAGGTTAGAATACTATCGATTTTTGTTTTATCTGCTAAAGCAATGTTATCGTTTGGATATTGGGTTTCGAATTGTAAACTCGAATCGGGATTTACGGTAATTTTTACGTTGATGGTGTCGATTTCTGGATATTCAAAACGCAGTGTGTCGATTCCTATTCGTTCTTGAATAGTTTGTGACATATAATCGAAGAAACATTGTCTTTTTATTTCAGCAACTTTAATCGTATCGCATTGCAAAACCGAAGGAAATTCATCCACTTCGTCCCAATTGATTTTTTTTAATTCTTGTTCTAACAATTCTTTCTCATCAGGCACTTGTTTTTCGAAGTACTGGCAGGAAATTATTAGCAACAATAATGAAAAGAGTAAAATATTTTTCATACTAATAAAGCATTTTGAAACTTATAGCTTGTTTTACTTGAAAATCAACAGGTTGACCGTCACATTTTGAAGGAATAAATTTAGGCAGCTTTTCAATTATTCGTATTGCTTCATTTTCTAAAATCAATCCATTTTCTGGACCTTGAGCTTCAATTTCAACAACAAAGCCTTCCTTATTTACAACAAATGACACCAAAACCTTACCTTGAATATTATGTTCCATTGCGAATTCAGGATACATCATGGTTTTTTTAATATGTAATATTAAATAATCTTTAAAACTATCCGTATTTTTATCTAAAACATTATTACTTTCAAGATAGGGTAAAGTTTTAGATTGACATTCTTCAACTACTTCTGGACTAATATTTTTTAAGGAATCTTTTTGAGTTTTTATTTTTAAGTTTAAAACTTCACTATCAGTAACTTGCACTAAATACGAATCCCATTCTTGTTTCTTTTTTAATTCATATTCTTCTTGTTTTATTTGCTTTTTAGTTTTTCTTTGTCCATAAGAATTAACAGAAAAAGAGAATATAAAAATTATCAAAATAAGATGTTTCATAATTTAGTTTAAAGATTATCTTAAACAAAGTTATAAATTTGTTAGACAATAACTAAAATCTTATGGAATACTTTTTACTGATTCTGGGTTTACTTTTGATGCTAGTGGGAATTATTGGCAGTTTACTTCCTGCTTTACCGGGACCACCTATTAGTTGGGTTGGGATTTTATTGCTTTATTTTTGTCCAGGAATGGAAACTAATTATTGGTTGCTTGGCATTACATTAGTCATTGCGATAGTAATTGGCGTATTAGATTATGTGATTCCAGCAAAAGGCACGAAGTATTTTGGCGGCAGTAAATACGGAATTTGGGGAACGAATATAGGTTTGGTTGTTGGCTTATTCTTTCCTCCTTTTGGATTTTTGATTGGTCCGTTCTTAGGTGCATTAATAGGCGAACTTATTTACAACTCAAACGAAGGAAAGCGTGCTTTTAAAGCGGCTACAGGTTCGTTCTTAGGATTCTTAGCGGGAACGTTTATTAAGTTCTTAGTGAGCTTGCTTTTCTTAGGCGTATTCTTTGTTGTGGTTTGGCAGAATAGAGCGGTTTGGTTTTGATGGTTTGGACGGGACTCGAACCCGCGTAATTTTTTGTAATAACAACAAGAGATTTCAAAGTTTAATTTTAAATAGCTACCTTTTTGAGTTACGTTTTCGAAATGAATGATTGTTTTAACGAATATAATTTTAATGTAAATTGGACTAAAATTACTTGTACAAACTTGTAATGATACTTTTATAATAGAAAAAATAATATCTTTGTAATTGATTATGAGTCCTGTAAAGGCAAATTTTGCTTAAATTGTTGTTTTTCAAGGAATAAAATAATAATAAATGATTAAAATTTAGAAATTATGTCAGAGCACACTTTTATTATACACACAGAAACTCCAGAGCAAGAAAGTGCTTTAAAAGCATTTGTAAAAGCTTTAAAAATGAAGTTTGAGATTTCTAAAGAAAAAACATTTGTTTTATCCAGTGAACAACAAAAAGTATTAGATAGTCAAATAGGTTTAGATAAAAAACACTACAAAGATGCTGACATTGTTTTTGCCGATTTAAAAAACAAATATGGCTTATAAGATTATTGTTTCGCCAATAGCAATCAAGAACATTGATAATGCTGTGAATTATTACATTGAAGAAGTTAGTAAAAAAGTGGCGCTTGATTTTTTAAATGATTACAAGAAAACCTATAAAGATTTACAAAAAAATCCTTTTTATCCTTTTCATGATAACAATTACAGGTATTTGCCTTTTAAAAAATTTCCGTTTATCGCTTTCTTTTTAGTAGATGAACCTACAAAAACCGTTTTCTTAAATGCTGTTTTTAACACTCATCAAAATCCTAAAAAAATAGAGAAATTGTAATTTATAAATACAACAAAACCTTTTCAAATAAAAAGAATCCTAACTTTCAACGGTTAGGATTTCTTGTTTTTACTATTAAAAAAACGGCATTTCTGAATCATACATCAATGCCGTTTAATTTTTTGCGAACTAGTTAAATAATCCTATTTAAATTAGGATTTATGAGTGGTTGTTGTAGTAAGTTTGAAACATTACTCTATTCAAAATACTCATCAACATATTTTTGATAAGCTTTAACGGGTATTTTTTGCCACCCATTTAAAGGTGCTTTTTCAATTGTATCTGGTACAGGGCATTTTTCTAATAATTTACTTCTACTCATATTTTTAGTATGACATAAGACAAAATATTTTCCTCCTTCAATTGAGCTATTGTTTGTAAAGCACCACTCTTTATATATTTTTCCTTGATATTCAAACATATAGTCAACACCATCATTTCCCGTGCCGTAAGTATTTTTAATTGCAACTCCAATAACTATTACGTGATTTTCTTTAAGATTTTTTCTTCTACTTATTGAGAAAAAAGTCACAATTAAACCTATAAGTATAAGTAATAAAAGACGTAATAAATTTTCTCTATTTTCTTTATTTTTCATTTTTTATCATTTCGTTCATTTGGTTTCCAAAATAGTTAGTCATACCTGCCACACCTTCTGTCCCTAAAGTGTTTTTAGGAGTTGCCCCATAACCAGCACCTAATGTCCAATATCCTGTAAAAACATCTAATGCAAAACTTGAATTAGTCTTCTTATCAAATACTGTGCTAAATTGTCCCCCGCTCCCGCGCGAATCCTTTCGCGTGCATATTTTTCAATCACAAACGAAAATAAGAGTAATCTTATTGTTTTCCTAACTTTTGAACATAAATAAAGCTCTCGATTTGAGAACTTTAAATTATTTATAAAACCGCGAAAAGTATAAAAATCAAAAAAGCTCTGCATAAATGCAAAGCTTTCCATTGGTCTAACTACTAAACCTTTTGGTACTTTCGTACCTAAACAACACAACTATTTTAAATATTTTAAGAGGGCAAAAAAGCCTTTCTTTTACGAAAGGCTTCCTCTTTACTGGCGGTCTGGACGGGACTCGAACCCGCGACCCCATGCGTGACAGGCATGTATTCTAACCAACTGAACTACCAAACCAGTGCTTGATTGCGAGTGCAAATATACTACGCTTTTTCATTCCTGCAAATATTTTTGCAAAAAAAATTAAACTTTTTTCAGTGTTTTCAGCCAAACTTTTGTTTTTCAATCAAATACGTCAGTAAAATTTTTTCAAAATTTTCACCCACAGAAACGGGTACATAACGAATTTGATACTGCATACACGTTGCTTCTATCGTTTTGAAATAATCTTGTACCACTTTTTGATACGATTCTTGCGTATTTTCAGCAAATAAATTAATTTCCTCTCCCGTTTCTACATCTATAAATTTACGTGGTGTGTTGTCAAAACTAAAATTTAATTCGGTTTTTTTATCATAGACATGAAAAACTACCACTTTATGTTTGTTGTGTTTTAGATGTTGAAGTGCTTTGAAGATTTTGTTGCTGTCTTCTTCCGACCCTTCGGAATGAAACATATCGGTAAATAAAATCACCATAGAACGTCGGTGAATATTTTCGGCGATTTGATGTAAAAAAGTAACTGTGTCTGTCTTTTTAGTTTGATTATTATTTTCCAAAATACCTTCCAGCTTGTTCAAAATCATGCGATGATGACGGTCACTTCCTTTTTCTGGCGAATAATATTCGTAAGTATCCGAATAAACACTCAAACCAACAGCGTCACGCTGCTTTTTAAGTAAATTCATTAAAACCGCAGAAGCCAATACCGAAAATCCTATTTTACTCTCATAAAACGGCTGATTATCCTTCAATTTAGGATAATGCATCGAAGACGAATTATCTAAAATCAGATGGCAACGCAAATTGGTTTCTTCTTCGTAGCGTTTGGTATATAATCTATCTGTTTTGGCAAACAACTTCCAATCAATATGCTTGGTGCTTTCACCTGGATTGTAGATTTTATGTTCAGCAAACTCTGCTGAAAATCCATGAAAAGGTGATTTGTGCATACCCGAAATAAACCCTTCCACAATTTGGTTGGCTAATAATTCCAAATGCTCAAAACTGGAGATTTTTTCTACTTGAGATTCTACATTCATATCGTAAAGATAGAAAAAGATTTTTAAAATGGGACGCAGATGAAACGGATTCGCTGAGGCGAAACGCAGATAAAGACGAATTTCTTAAATGAACTCTACAAAGTGAAACAGTTAAAAAAAATTGAATAAGGAAAAACTATGTGACTATGTGTTTTAAAAACAAAAAAGGCCCAACTTTCGTTGAACCTTTCACTTTTCCTTTTTCAAATATTATAGCAATGCATCAATTGCATCTGTATAGGTTTTCTTAGGCGCAACACCTACTTGTCTTCCTACAACTTCTCCGTTTTGGAAAATTAATACGGTTGGAATGTTTCTAACACCATATTTTGCAGCAAATTCTTGGTTTGCATCTACGTCCACTTTTCCTACTACTGCTTTTCCTTCATATTCTCCGTGAATTTCGTCGATAACTGGCCCAACCATTCTACATGGTCCACACCAAGCTGCCCAAAAATCTACTACTACTGGTTTGTCTGATTTTAATACTACTTCGTCAAAAGTAGCATCTGTTATTGCTAATGCCATATTTTTCTTTTTAGTTTTATACTTATTTGAATTGCAAATTTAGGAATTAATTACGAATGAAAGTGTGTTTTAAAATTACTTTTGATTATACTCTCATTTGCAGAACTTATACTTAATTTAATTTGAAATTTACTTGTAAGCGCTCTAATTCCTGGAGCAATTCGGACGAAATCTTTACTTTCAATTTTCGGCTTGGCATAGAAAGTTTAGTTTTTACGATAATTTCTTCTTTTTCTGCTGAAACCTCTATTTCTATTTCCGTTACTTCTCCCGACTCATCCACAATTTCCTCTTCTACATCTACCAGAGTTGTAACCGGAATATCTTCTACCACTTTTTTAATTCGTTCCAATTCCATCACTTCAAAAGTCACTGAATTATCCCCTGTATTTGCAGCAAAAAGTTCGTTTAATTCAGTAACAAAATTGGAATGCAAATCTTTAATATCTAAATGAATAAAGAGTTTTTTAGCAAACGTTGGCAACACATCGGCTAACATTTTCGCATCTAAAAACTGAATTCTTGGATCTGATTTTTTACCAGTTTCGCGATTAACCCAACCTTCTTTAACATTGATTTTGAAAAACACAAACTGGTTTTGCAACAAGAAATGACGGTACTTTAAATATTCTTCATCAAAAATTCGAAACTCGTAACTTTCGTCGTACCCTTCTAGTACAAAGGTTGCCCAGCCTTTTCCGTTTTTAGCCGTTCGATGTTGCACATTGGTTACAATTCCTCCAAATGAAAGATTTTTACCCAAATGTTGTTCCAAATTTTTAAGTGATTCCAATTTAGCCGAGCAAAAATATTTCATTTCAAACTTATAATCATCTAACGGATGACCCGAAATATAAATTCCGACTACTTCTTTTTCTTTGGCTAATTTTTCCATCGTACTCCAATCTTCACAAGGAGGTACAATTGGTTCAGCAATTTGTACTTCTGAAGCATCGCCAAACAAACTTACTTGTGATGAATTTTCGTTTTCTTGAAATTTCGAACCATATCGAATCGCCTTTTCTAAAAACGTAATTCCGTCGCCATCATGATGAAAATATTGAGCGCGATGTGTTTCGGTAAAACCATCAAAACCACCTGCTAATGCTAAATTCTCGAATGCTTTTTTATTCGCTGCACGTAAATCAATTCGTTTGGCTAAGTCGAAAATGGATTTATAGTTTCCTTCTTTTCTACTCTCTACAATGGTTTGAACAGCACCTGCACCAACCCCTTTTACAGCCCCCATTCCAAAACGAACTGCATAATTTTCGTTAACCGTAAATTTATAGAACGATTCATTGACATCTGGACCCAAAACGGCCAATCCCATACGTTTACATTCTTCCATAAAGAACGAAACTTGTTTGATATCGTTCATGTTGTTAGAAAGTACCGCAGCCATATATTCAGCAGGATAATGTGCTTTCAAATAAGCCGTTTGATACGCAATCCAAGCATAGCAAGTAGAGTGTGATTTGTTAAAGGCATAACTCGCAAACGCTTCCCAGTCTTTCCAAATTTTTTCTAAAACAACCGGATCGTGTCCTTTTTCTGCCGCTTGATTTACAAATTGAGGTTTCATTTTGTTCAAAACGTCAATTTGTTTTTTACCCATTGCTTTACGCAAAACGTCGGCATCCCCTTTTGAGAATCCGGCTAATTTTTGCGATAAAAGCATTACCTGCTCTTGATACACGGTAATTCCGTAGGTTTCCCCAAGATATTCTTCACACGCTTCTAAATCGTATTTGATTTCTTCTTCGCCGTTTTTTCTTCGAACGAAAGAAGGAATATATTCCAATGGTCCTGGACGATATAATGCATTCATGGCAATTAAATCAGCAAAAACTGTTGGTTTTAAGTCCTTCATGTATTTTTGCATTCCAGGCGATTCGTATTGGAAAACCCCAACCGTTTCACCTCTTTGGAACAACTCATATGTTTTTTGGTCGTCAATTGGAAAATTATCAGGATCTAAATCGATTCCTAAACGATATTTTACCAATTTAACCGTGTCTTTAATTAAGGTTAGGGTTTTTAATCCCAAGAAGTCCATTTTCAACAAACCAGCACTTTCCGCCACTGAGTTGTCAAATTGGGTTACATATAAATCAGAATCTTTTGCGGTTGTAACAGGAACGAAATTCGTAATATCACTTGGCGTAATGATTACACCACAAGCGTGAATTCCGGTGTTTCGCATAGAACCTTCTAACACTTTTGCTTGCTGAATGGTTTCTCCTGCTAAATCTTCAGAATTCGCAATTCCAATTAATTCTTTTACTCTATCAAATTCCTCCGAACGCAATGCTTTTTTGACTTCACTTTCTTCTTCGGCCAAAAATCGAGCTAAATTCCATTTAGAAGGCATCATACCTGGAATCAATTTGGCAATTCTATCGGCTTCAAACAATGGTAAATCTAATACACGAGCCGTATCTCGAATAGCCGATTTCGTAGCCATTTTACCATAAGTAATAATTTGCGCTACTTGACTTTTTCCGTATTTTTGAATTACATAATCCATCACTCGACCACGACCTTCGTCATCAAAGTCGATATCGATATCGGGCATGGAAACACGGTCAGGATTTAAGAAACGCTCAAAAAGCAAATCGTACTTAATTGGGTCGATATTTGTAATTCCTAAACAATACGCCACGGCAGAACCCGCAGCAGAACCACGACCAGGACCAACAGAAACATCCATTTTTCTTGCCTCCGCGATGAAATCTTGTACAATTAAGAAATAACCTGGATAACCTGAATTGGAAATTGTAAGCAATTCAAAATCCAACCGTTCTTTGATGTCATCGGTTAATTCGGGATAACGTTTTTCAGCTCCTTTGTAGGTTAAATGTCTTAAATAATTATTTTCGCCACGCACGCCACCATCTTCGGCATCTTCAAGAACTTCAAATTCATCAGGGATTTTAAATTTTGGAAGCAAAACCTCTCTATATAAAGAATACGCTTCCACTTTATCGATGATTTCCTGAATATTGATAATCGCTTCGGGTAAATCAGCAAAAAGTTGCTTCATTTCGTCACCCGATTTGAAATAATAATCTTGGTTTGGCATTCCATATCGATAACCCCGACCTCGACCAATTGGCGTCGCTTGTTTTTCACCATCTTTTACACACAGCAAAATATCGTGCGCATTGGCGTCTTCTTTATTAACGTAGTAGGTATTGTTAGTTGCAACTAACTTCACATTGTGCTTTTTAGCGAAAGTTATTAAGGTTTGGTTTACCCGATTTTCGTCTTCTTGTTTGTGACGCATTACTTCCAAATAGAAATCGGAACCAAATTGTTCTTTCCACCAAATTAAAGCTTCTTCCGCTTGACTTTCACCAACATTTAGAATTTTACTTGGAATTTCGCCGTATAAATTTCCAGACAAAACAATGATATCTTCTTTGTATTGTTCTACTACTTTTCTATCGATACGAGGAACGTAATAAAAACCATCGGTGTAAGCAATAGAAGACATTTTGGCTAAATTGTGATAGCCTTTTTTATTTTTTGCCAATAGAACAACCTGATAACCGTTGTCTTTTTTGGTCTTGTCTTTATGATCATCACAGATATTGAATTCGCAACCAACAATAGGTTTGATTTCAGTTTCTGTAGGTTCTTCACCTGCTTCAATTGCGGCTTCAATTTTTGCTTTAGCGGCTTTGTTATGATTCATAACAGCGCTTACAAAATGGAAAGCTCCCATCATATTGCCGGTATCGGTCATAGCAACCGCAGGCATTTTAAATTTTGCAGAAGCTTTTACTAAATCATTAATTGCAATGGTAGATTGCAACACCGAAAACTGTGTATGATTGTGCAAATGTGCAAAAGCAGCGTCTTTTAAATCTGATTTTACTTCCTCTGAAATCGTAGTTTGAACTTCCTCTTGCTCGATTTTTTTCAAACGCGCTCTAATTTCCTCAGAGGCTTGTTTCAGATTGATATGTTTTAATCCGATTAATTGGATTTCACCTAGATTTTTTTCTCGGAAACTTCTGAAATATTCAGGTGTTACATCTAATTCTTCTTTAGTAAAAACTTCTCTTTTGATTAACTCTAAGAAACAACGCGTAGTTGCTTCCACATCGGCAGTTGCGTTGTGCGCTTCTGCAAAGGGTTGGTTGAAAAGATATTGATGTAATTCGGTTAATGTTGGTAATTTGAATCTTCCACCACGACCACCTGGTAATTTCAATAAATTAGCCGTAATTTCAGTACACGTATCTAAAACTGGCATTTTAGACATATCGGAACCAATGTTCATACGATGAAATTCACACCCCATGATATTGACATCGAACCCAACATTTTGCCCTACAATGAATTTAGTTTTAGAAAGTGCAATATTGAATTTCTCCAAAACTTCAGATAGAAGAATTCCTTGCTCCATTGCTAATTCAGTAGAGATTCCGTGAATTCTTTCAGCATCATAGGGAATATTAAACCCTTCAGGCTTTACCAAATAATCTTGGTGCTCGATAAGATTTCCCATTTCATCGTGCAACTGCCATGCTATTTGAATACAACGAGGCCAGTTGTCAGTATCAGTAATAGGTGCTGACCAACTCTTAGGTAATCCGGTAGTTTCGGTATCGAAAATTAAATACATCTATCTGATAATTAAGCTAAACACAAAAAGGAAAAAGCAGATTTTGAATAAAAACAAAAATACATTTTAAGTTAATGAATGCCAATTTAAGTTATCAACAAAAACAAAAAACCACCTGAATTACTCCAGATGGTTTTGATATATTTTAAAAAGCTAATTATTGACCTAGTGGCACTTTGTAAAAATGTCCTTCTGAAAAAGTAACAACCTCACCTTCACTGTTAACCGCATTCAATTTAAAAGTTCCAGTAAACAAACCATTTGAAACTTCCTCAATTTCAATTTCACCATTACTTTGTTGAATGTTTACTACTCTAAAAGTAGCATTATTATTTCCTCCTACTATAGTTATAACATCACCAGGTGCATACCCAAGACCTCTAGCAACAACTGTAATAGATGTCACCGTTCCGTTAGTAGTTTGCGTAGCCACTCTTAATCCTGAACCTGAACCTCCTGTAGTTTGAGCACCGGTTGCATTCGCTTGATATGCTGTTCCTCTAGTTATCATTGGAGACACTTTATAAGCAGGACCAGTATACAATCCAGTATCATAAAAATCTGAGAAATTATTAACATCATTAGAATAAGTAGCAAAATTATTCTGATTTGTTGTACCTAAAACATAAACTCCAGGATCTGTACTTGAAGTTTCTAAAGTAACCGTTTCGTATTGACTGTATGCTGTAATGGTCATTTTTCCATCTGCATCAACAGAAACTCTAGCGTCATTTGCTCTCCAATAAACATCATTTTGCTTAGCTTGAAAAGAAGGTGTATTTGTTTGTATATCTTGTTGGCAAGAAGCAAATAAAATTGTAACTAGTAATAAAGAAAATATTTTTTTCATTTTTATTTTTCCTAAATAAATTAATATAAGGAAACAAAAATAACTTTTTTATTGAAAACAAACACATTTTACAAGAAAAAATATTTTACTACAACTTATACATTTGTATTGCAAAGTTTTATATATTTGCACCCTTAAATAACCGAGGTCGAGAACCTCAAATTAATCACAAGATTATGTCAGTAAAAATTAGATTACAAAGACACGGAAAAAAAGGGAAGCCTTTTTATTGGGTTGTTGCAGCAGATGCAAGATCAAAAAGAGATGGTAAATTCTTAGAGAAAATCGGAACTTACAATCCAAACACTAACCCTGCAACTATCGATTTAAACATCGAAAAAGCAGCTACATGGTTATTCAATGGTGCTCAGCCAACTGACACTGCAAGAGCAATTTTATCTTACACAGGTGCTTTATTAAAACACCACTTAGATGGAGGAGTTCGTAAAGGTGCTTTAACTCAAGAACAAGCTGATGCTAAATTAGCAACTTGGTTAGAAGAAAAAGCTGGTAAAGTTGATGCAAAAAAATCTGGTTTATCTAAAGCAGAGGCTGATGCAAAAGCAAAAGCATTCAAAGCTGAACAAGAAGCAAACGCAAAACGTATTGCTGCTCAAGCTGAAGCTGCGAAAGTAGAAGAAGTAGCTGAAGAAGCTGCAGCAGAAGTAACTGAAGAAGTAGTAGAAGCTGCTGCTGAAGAAACTCCAGCTGTTGAAGAAAACAACGAAGAAACTCAAGCATAATTTTATAGCGGTTCCATGCGTAAAGAAGATTGTTTCTATTTAGGTAAAATCGCGAAAAAATTTAGTTTCAAAGGGGAAGTATTGGCGTATTTAGACACCGACGAACCCGAATTGTATCAAAATTTGGAATCAGTTTTTGTTGAAATCAACAAAAGTCTGGTTCCATTTTTTATTGAAAGTAGTTCGCTTCACAAAGAAAAATTTTTACGTGTTCGATTTGAAGACATTCAAACCGAAGAAGAAGCAGACGAAATCATGGGAAGCGAAATTTATCTTCCACTTTCTATGTTACCAAAACTAGAAGGCACTCAGTTTTATTACCACGAAGTAATTGGATTTGATGTTATTGACCTAATGAGAGGAAACATTGGAAAAATTACTGCTATTAACGATAGTGGCGCTCAACCTCTTTTTGAAATTGATAAAAACGGAACTGAAATTTTAATTCCGCTTATTGATGATTTCATCATTGCACTTGACAGAGCAAACAAAACCATTACTTTAGAAACTCCTGAAGGTTTGGTTGACCTTTATCTTGGATAATTCCAATGACTTTTACATTCAAACAATTTCAAGTTAATCAAGATCGTTGTGCTATGAAAATTGGCACGGATGGTGTTTTGCTTGGTGCTTGGACTCCGTTAATCAACAATCCGTTCAACGTTTTAGATATTGGTGCTGGAACTGGGATTTTATCCTTGATGTTAGCCCAAAGAAGCAACGCTGAACAAATCGACGCGATTGAAATTGACGAAGATGCCTACGAACAATGCGTCGAAAATTTTGAAGCTTCTCCTTGGGGCGATAAATTATTTTGTTTTCATGCAGGATTGGATGAATTTGTTGACGAACCTGAAGACGAATACGATTTAATTATTTCCAATCCGCCTTTTTATACGGATGATTTTAAATCTCCTACTACTTCAAGAGATTTAGCACGTTTTGAAGACGCTTTACCTTTTGAAGAATTAATTGAAGCGGCTGCGTTATTACTTTCGGATAACGGAATTTTCTCGGTAATTATTCCTTTTAAAGAAGAAGAACGATTTGTTTCTATGTGTAAGGAATTGGATTTATTTCCATTAAAAATTACTCGTGTAAAAGGCACTCCAACATCAGAAATTAAAAGAAGTTTATTAGCTTTTTGTAGAATAGAACAAACTCCTTTAATCGATGAATTAATCATTGAAATTTCAAGACATAATTACACTCCTGAATACATCGAATTGACGAAAGAGTTCTACTTGAAGATGTAACCCTAGCCCAGATGGTAGCGGCATCCTTTTTGTTTTTTCTTACACTTCTTTTAAAACAAAATAACGAAATGTTTTTAGAATTCGATAAAACAAAAAGATATAGCGGACAGCTGGAAAATGCTTCTTATAAAATTATAACACTTGTTCATTGATTTGTTAAAAATCTTTACTTACTTTTGTGACTTTCAAATCAAAAACTATGAGACCAGACTTATTTCAATCTCCAGATTATTATTTATTAGACGAATTATTATCTGACGAACATAAAATGGTGCGTGATGCTGCACGTGCTTGGGTAAAAAAAGAAGTATCTCCAATTATTGAAGAATACGCACAAAAAGCAGAATTTCCACATCAAATCGTAAAAGGTTTAGGGGAAATTGGTGGATTTGGTCCGTATATTCCTGTAGAATATGGTGGTGCTGGATTAGATCAAATTTCTTATGGATTAATCATGCAAGAAATTGAAAGAGGAGATTCGGGTGTACGTTCAACTTCTTCTGTTCAATCTTCTTTAGTAATGTATCCAATTTGGAAATACGGAAACGAAGAACAAAGAATGAAATATTTACCAAAATTAGCCACTGGAGAATTCATTGGTTGTTTTGGTTTAACAGAGCCAGATTACGGTTCAAATCCAGCAGGAATGGTGACTAATTTTAAAGATATGGGTGATCATTATCTTTTAAATGGCGCTAAAATGTGGATTTCAAATGCTCCTTTTGCTGACATTGCAGTAGTTTGGGCTAAAAACGAAGAAGGAAGAATTCACGGATTAATCGTGGAAAGAGGAATGGAAGGTTTTTCAACTCCTGAAACTCACAATAAATGGTCGTTAAGAGCTTCAGCAACTGGAGAACTTATTTTTGACAACGTAAAAGTTCCAAAAGAAAACTTATTACCAAACAAATCTGGATTAGGAGCACCTCTAGGTTGTTTAGATTCAGCACGTTATGGTATTGCTTGGGGAGCGATTGGAGCTGCAATGGATTGTTATGATACAGCTTTGAGATATTCAAAAGAGCGTATTCAGTTTGACAAACCAATTGGAGCTACTCAATTACAACAAAAGAAATTAGCTGAAATGATTACTGAAATCACTAAAGCGCAATTATTAACTTGGAGATTGGGTGTTTTAAGAAACGAAGGAAAAGCTACTACCGCTCAAATTTCGATGGCAAAAAGAAACAATGTTGACATGGCGTTAACGATTGCTCGTGATGCACGTCAAATGTTAGGCGGAATGGGAATTACAGGTGAATATTCTATCATGAGACACATGATGAATTTAGAATCTGTAGTTACTTATGAAGGAACTCACGACATTCACTTGTTAATTACAGGTATGGATGTAACTGGTTTCCCTGCGTTTAAGTAATTAAACAATAGATAAAATTGATACAAAATGCTTCTCTTTTTAGGGAAGCATTTTTACATTTGTAGTGTACAGATTCGAAACCAAAAGAGGTCGAAATTTCGTATATGATAATAAAAAATGCCTTATGAACATTCAAACCATAAACCAATCGATTCAAAATCAGAAAGAACAATTATTAAATCATTCGTTATACAATAAAGTAAAAACGATTGACGATTTACATTGTTTTTTAGAAAACCACATTTATGCAGTTTGGGATTTTATGTCGTTATTAAAAGCCTTGCAAAACAAATTGACTTGTACTACTACTCCGTGGTTACCAATTGGAAATCCAGAGATTCGTTATCTAATTAATGAGATAGTAGTAGCAGAAGAAACTGATTTAACATTGGATGGCACACGTCAAAGTCATTTTGAAATGTATCTAGATGCGATGACGCAATGCGGTGCTTCGACAACTCAAATTAATTCATTTTTGAAGAATGTAGAAGAAACAAAAAACATTTTTGTATCGATAAAACAAAGTGATTTACATCCGAATGTGAAAGCGTTTTTAGATTTTACTTTTAGAGTAATTGAACAAGGAAAACCTCATGAAATTGCGGCTGCTTTCACTTTTGGAAGAGAAGATTTGATTCCGAATATGTTTACCGAGATTTTAAAAAACTTTCAGCAAAATTTCCCTGAAACGGATTTGTCAAAACTAATTTATTATTTCGAGAGACATATTGAATTAGACGCTGACGAACACGGACCAATGGCAATGCAAATGATTACGGAACTTTGCGGAACTTCGGAACAAAAATGGAATGAAGTACAAGAAATTTCTGTTTTAGCTTTAGAAAAAAGAATTGGACTTTGGAATGCTATTGAAGAGAAAGTGGAATTGAAACATGAATTAGTATAAAAGCAAAAGCGAGAATTTCTTCTCGCTTTATTGTTCTGGTGCTATTTCAATTTCCAAACCTTCTAAATCTTCTGTGATTGGAATTTGACAACCTAATCTAGAATTATCCTTTACGTGATAAGCTTCCCAAAGCATTGCTTCTTCATCTGGATTTCGTTCCAATGAGATTACATCGTTTAAAATATAACACTGACAGGAAGCACACATAGCCATTCCTCCGCAAACACCAACGGTACCTTCTTCCGCTAATTCATAGGAACGAATTAACTCCATGATGTTCATATTCATGTCGGTTGGGGCTAACACTTCGTGTTTAACTCCGTTTCTATCGGTTATGAAAATGGTTACGTCTTGTGGCATTATTCTTTTCTGTTTTTTTTAAGTTGTTCAATATCTGCTAAATCTTTATATCTACCAGAAGCTTCCTTGTTCTTCAACAAATCATCATAATTGATGTAAGGAATTTTTAAGTTTTGAATTTTTAAATAATTACAGCTCTTTGAACTATCATAAAAATTCAAACCATCAACATGAGTTAGTACTTCAATTTTTGTTGGTTCAACACCAATGCTCCAAACATCAAATTTATCATTATCAAACTCTTCAAAAGGAAATATTGGAGCTCCAAAGTCACTATATACTTTTACCAATTTAGTATAATTCTCTTTAGATTTATTAACCCATAAATCTAAATCACCCGTACTTCTAACATAACCATTTAAAATAACAGCATAACCTCCAACTAATAGATACTCAACCTCATGTTTACCAAGAAGCTCTAAAAATTCGAGAAAATCGTAATTAAATAAGTTAGGCATTTTTTCTAGAAGTAGTTAGCTTTCGGTTAACTTTGTTCTTTTCAGAAGAATTAAAAATTGAATAAATAATAAAACAAGCGTGATTCAATCTCTCTAAAGGTGTTTTATCTTTAAAATAAGTAACATGATCATCCGCTTCTTTAAAACTTGACTTTGAAACAACTGTTCGTATCATTTTATACTGATTCATATCTACTCCTTTTATCCAAAGTTACTAAATTAATCAATCGATTTTACAACGGCTTTTTCTGCTTCTTTTCTGGTTCCATCAAAACCATCTACCCCAGAAACGGTGGTATATTTCAACACATAACGTTTTCCTGGATTAATTCTGTTGTACACACTTTGACACATTAAAGTAGCCTCGTGGAATCCACACAAAATCAACTTTAATTTTCCTGGATATATATTAACATCACCAATGGCATAAATACCATCAATATTAGTTTGATAATCTAAAGCGTTATTTACTTTGATGGCATTTTTTTCTATTTCTAATCCCCAGTTGGCAATGGCACCTAACTTAGGTGTTAATCCAAAAAGTGGTATAAAATAATCCGTTTTAAATTGTTCTACAACACCATCTCTATCTAACGTGATACTCTCAACATGATTTTCACCTTGAATTCCGATAACTTCTGCAGGAGTAATTAAATTAATTTTACCTTCTTTTTTTAATTCTTGTACTTTTTCAACAGAGTCTAATGCTCCTCTGAACTCGTTTCTTCTATGAACTAGTGTTACTTTTTTTGCAACATTCGAAAGGAATATACTCCAATCTAACGCAGAATCACCTCCACCAGCTATTACTATTTCTTTATCTCGAAATAATTCCGGGTCTTTTACAAAGTACTCAACCCCTTTTTCTTCATAAAAAGCAATATTTTCAAGGGCAGGTTTTCTAGGTTCAAAAGTACCTAAACCTCCTGCAATTGCAACCGCTTTTGCATGATGCTTTGTGCCTTTATTTGTAGTAACAATAAAGGTTCCATCTTCTAACTTATCAATAGTTTCAGCGGTTTCAGCCAATGTAAATCCAGGTTGAAACTGTTTGATTTGTTCCATTAAATTAGTCACCAAATCCCCAGCTAACACTGAAGGATAACCTGGGATATCGAAGATTGGTTTTTTTGGATATAATTCTGCCAATTGTCCACCAGGTTGAGGCAAAGCATCAATAATATGACATTTTAATTGTAATAATCCGGCTTCAAAAACTGCAAAAAGACCCGTTGGTCCTGCACCAATAATTAATATATCCGTTTGAATCATGTTTTAAAATCATTTAGTGTTGTAAAGTTACAAATACCAAAGTTTGTTATACGTTACAATAGTTACAAAGGCGCAAAATTGAATAATTCAATAATAACATTATATGATAATCATCAGTTATGCTATGTTTTCGACTGTTTCAATTTGAGGTGCGTATTTTTTTATTGTAGTTTCCACGCCGGCTTTCATTGTACTCACGCTGAAATTACAACTTGTACAAGCACCCTCTAAGCGAACCTTTACATGTTTGTCATCAATAATTTCTACTAATGAAATATTACCCCCATCAGAATTCAAAAATGGACGAATTTCTTCTAAGGCTTTTTCAACGTTATTTTTTATTTCTATTGTAGTCATATTTTTTTAGTTTTCAGTCGCAGTTTTCAGTCGCAGTAAACAGCTTTAACTGTAAACTGAGACTGTAAACTGAATACTATTTTTTTACAGCAGAACATCCTGCCATTGTTGTTATTTTGATTGCTTCAGTTGGTGGCAAAGTTTCGTTTCTACTAACTGTTTCTTGTACTACATTTCTTGTAATTGTTTCAAAAACACCTTCTAAAACTGATGCAGTTTGTAATGCTGCTGGACGACCGTAATCTCCTGCTTCGCGAATGCTTTGCACTAAAGGCACTTCTCCTAAAAGAGGTACTTGTAAATCTGCTGCTAAGTTTTTAGCTCCTTCTTTACCAAAGATATAATATTTATTTTCAGGAAGTTCTTCTGGTGTAAAATAAGCCATGTTTTCAATAATTCCTAAAACCGGAACATTGATAGATTCCGACATAAACATAGAAACTCCTTTTTTAGCATCCGCTAAAGCAACCGCTTGTGGAGTACTTACGACAACCGCACCAGTAATTGGCAACGATTGCATAATTGACAAGTGAATATCTCCTGTTCCCGGTGGTAAATCGATTAACATGAAATCTAATTCGCCCCAATTAGCATCAAAAATCATTTGATTTAAAGCTTTGGCAGCCATTGGACCTCTCCAAATAACCGCTTGATCTGGTTTTGTAAAAAATCCGATAGACAAAATTTCTACACCATAACTTGAAACAGGTTGCATTTTTGATTTTCCGTCAACCTCAACAGAAATAGGTTTCGAATTTTCAACATCAAACATGATTGGCATTGAAGGCCCATAAATATCGGCATCTAAAATACCCACTTTAAATCCCATTTTAGCTAAAGAAACTGCTAAATTCGCTGTAATTGTAGATTTACCAACACCACCTTTACCAGAGGCTACTGCTATAATATTAGAAATTCCAGGAATTTGTTTCCCTCTAATTAAATTAGGATTTTCCGGTTTTTCTGGTGCCTCCACCTTAATATTGACTTTTACTTTTGCTTTTTCGTATACTTTTTCGTGGATAACTTTGATGATATCTACTTCAGCTCGTTTTTTAATATGCAATGCTGGAGTTGCTAAAACAAGATCTACAACAACCTCATCTCCAAAGGTGATTACGTTTTGAACTGCACCACTTTCCACCATATTTTTTCCTTCACCTGCAACAGAAATGGTTTCTAATGCAGTTAAAATTTCTTTTCTATCTAATTTCATTTTCTTGTTTAAAAGTTTATTAGTTTAAAGATTTTAAAGTATTTTACTTTTTATTTAAACTGAATACGAATTGCAAAGATAATAAGAAGTTTAAGAGTTTAAAAAGTTTAGGTGTTTAAAGTTTTTATAATTTGATAGTTATAATCTATAGTATAAAAAAAGCAATCTTTTTACAAAGATTGCTTTTAAACTAACTGAAAAATTGAATTATTAATACTGTAAAAACAAATTGAAAATGATTTCAACATTGTCATTAACTACCACCATGCCTAATAATTTTTTAGGAGATTTCAATTTAAAATCTTTGATATTCAATTTCAACTGGCCTTTTACATTACCATTATTTTGATTATAAACTACTGGAACCATATACTCTTTTTCTATTCCAGCTATTTTTACATTTATTTTTGCGGTAATGTTCTCTTTTATTGCATTTATCTCTTTTACATTTAATACAATATGAGGATATTCTTCTGCTTTAAGAATCGATTTAAAATCTTTAGTAATCATTTTATGCGCACAATCAAAACCAGTACTTTTTATATCTAGTTTAGCGCCTTCTAATAGTATTTTCGAATTATTCCTTGATATAGAAACATGCAAATCATTCTCAATGAATTCTGAATTGTATTTACATTCAAAACTATTAACATTAGACTTTCCTTTAATAGTTACCTCGCTTTTATTAGTGATTTTAACTTTGGATTGGTTTTTTGAAAAACCAAAACTTAAAAAAATCAAAATGGCTATTATACGTATTGATTTCATAATCTTAAAACAAAAGCGAAAAGCAATGTTGCTTTTCGCTTTTAAATTTACTTATTTTTTTAGAAAGTAATTACAGCTTCAAACATTAATCCGTTGAATTTTCCACCGTATAAATCATTTAAACTATTTCCACTAAATTGTGTAAAATCTTTATATGATTGAGTTGTGTAAGCTAATTTTGCCAAAATGTTTTTAGTCATAAACCAACCTACTGTTGATTCAAATCTATTTACACTTACTTTATCAACATCTGCATTTGCTAATTTACCTGATACAACATTATATCTTGCACCTACATAGAATTTTTCGTCTGTACCAAATCTGTACACTACATCTCCTGCGTATTGATTTACTTTACGAGCAGCATCTACTCCTTTTTTATCACCACCTTTAGCTAACTCAACAGTTCCAAAGAATTCAAATCCTTTAAATTTCACAAATGGATTGAACATTACCGTTGTAAACCAGTTACCAAATCCAGGATTAAATCTACCTGTTGTTGCATTTGCAGCTAAATCTGTTGTTGCATTATTTGTTACACTAGTTGCATTATAGTTATAAGCTCCATGAGACATTACATAGTAATAACGGCTACCAGCTCTTTCTGAACTCCATGGATTACCACTCATATTAGCATTATGCGCTAATGATCCTGTTAATCTTACTCTTAAATCTTTATTTAATTGTTTGTCGTAACCTAATTTAGCTAAAATTGTTGGACTAATTGTTGTGTTAGGATCTGGAGCTGCAACAGTTGCTGTTGAAGTAACAAACTCTGTAACATTTTGATTCAATTTACCGTTAGTCATACCAAACATTGAAACAAAACCACTTCTATTATAGTAAATTTCAGCACCCATTTCTGTTGTAAATGAATCCATAATATTACTTTCGATGAATGGGTTTACTAGCGCACTACCATTATCAGATCTTCTAAAATGGGCATCACCGTAGTTGTTTTCCATTTGTCCAATTTTAATAGTAGCATATTTCATGAATCCAGCTAAGAAATCTTTTTTAATGAAATCTAATTTGTCGATTTGTAAATATCCACCTTTTACCCAAGTTTCGTTATGGTGTCTTGCTGCTAAATATAAATCTAAATTTACACGAACTCCATCATATAATTGAGCTCCAATTGTCATATTTGCAGTTGGTAAATTAAATTGGTTTTCCAAATTATTTAATCTATAATTTGTAATTGCTGCTCCATTTGAAGCTACATAAGTTCCTCCTTGTTGATCATTAAAAGAATTCATTGCTTGAAATTGCAATGCAAAAGCACCACCTAAATCAATGCTTAGTCCTTTAAATTCTACACTATCCTTTTTAACATCAAATTGATTAATTGCTCTTTGGTCTCTTGGAATCATATTTTGCATTTGTCCAAAAGTTGTCGATTGACCCTGTGATACACCAGTAAAACTTAGGGCTGCTATCAGTGCTGATAATTTAATAAATGTTCTCATGATTTTTAAATTTAATATATGTGTTTTAGTTATAAGTTCTTAATTGTATGTTACTTTAAAATCGACTGTAACATCTTTACCTGTTTTAATTGTTCCCATTAATGCTTTAGGAGGCTCAACCCCGTAAAGTGTCATGTCGACTTTTTGTTTACCAGAAAAAATTAGTTTTTTTCCAACAAGTTTAACTGTAAAAGTTTGATTGATTCTTTTTGTTGCTCCAGCAATAGTTAAATCGCCTTGTGTTTCTATTGTATAGTTATTATCTGAAACTGTTGTGATTTTAATAACTTTAACTAATTTGAAACTGATGTTTTTGTTTGTAGTACTTTTTAAAGCTTTAAAAGTATTTTTATCCATTCCACTTTTTCCGCTTTTTAATTGCTCGACTTCAACAATAAAATCTAAATTTTTAATTGCTTTTAAATCGCCGGCTTCTATAGTTACTGAAGCCTTGCCGCTCATTGCTTTTGCTTCTATTGTCCAGTCATGCACGTTTGAAGTTCCATCTACTACTAATTTGCTTTCTGCTAAAACCACTTTAGATTCTTGTGCAACTGAAGTAATAAAATTACATAATACAAATACAAGTGTTAGAATAGTTCCAAACTGTGTTTTTAAATTGCTCATAATACCTAATTTTTAAAATTTATTACTTGTTCTAATTTTATAGTACAAATTTCAGTTTAAAAAAAAAGTTAATACATGACAATTGTCACATTTACAAAAAAATGTTAATATTATTTTAAGAAGTGTTTAATTAGCTCAATAAACTCGGCCTAAGAAATGGTTGAATTATTTTTTTGATATTGGTTCCCAAAAATGTTTTTTAAAATCTAAGACCTGGTTATCTTTAATTCTTATTCCTTCATTTTCAAGAAGTTGCTGCATTAGATTTGTACCTTCAAAATGATGTTTCCCAGAAAGCATCCCTAACCTATTTACGACACGATGTGCTGGAACATCTTCTAAATTATGTGAAGCATTCATTGCCCAACCTACCATTCTGGCAGAACGAGCCGTACCTAAGGCTTTTGCAATGGCACCGTAGGATGTAACTTTTCCTACAGGAATTTGTCGAACGATTTCATAAACACGTTCAAAAAAGTTATCATTATTTAAAGTTGGTTTGTCCAAAAGACTAAAGGTACATTTTATAAAGCGAAGAAATTGCAACAATTCCGGTTAAAGCAGCAATTAAAAAATTGATGTTTTTTACAATGAATGTTAGTTTATGCTCAATTAATTTAAAAAAGCGCGCATATAAATAAAAAACGAAATAAGTTCCTATAGCAGCCGAAAGAGAAAACAGCACAATAGAAATCATGTCATAGTGAAACAAATCTTTTGAAGACATCATTAAACTAGTTAGTGCATACCAAGGAATCGCAAACATATTAAAAGAGGACATTGCCATTCCATAAAAAAAACGATTTCTTTTTTTATCGATTTTAACTTTAATGTTTTTTTTCTTTTTGGCATTAATGCCCATTACAGTGAAGGCTATCGTTAAACCAATAAATATAAAGGTTCCTACTTTCTTTAATCCTTCACTAAAAATAGGGTTAGCATCTAAAAACTTTGCAAAATAGGTTCCTAAAAAACTTTGAACAAAAACCACCACCACTGCTCCAAAAGCAAAGTTGAGCGCTTGTTTTTGGTTTTCTTTAATACTCAATTTGGCAATAGTCATATTTAACATGCCTGGAATAATGATACCTCCTATAGAAATTATCAAACCTAAAAAAATGGCTAAAACAAACGTCATAAATTGATTTTTATCAAAAGTAAGGAACAATTACAAAATGAATGTAACATACATTACTTAATTCTAAACTGAATATAAGTAATTGGTTTGTTAACTTCTAAATATTGACTTTCATAAAAGGTTTGAATTCCAGTTACTTCTGCAGGAGCACCTTCATTTTTATAAATATTATGATTCGCATAAAGAACTTCATGCCCTAAACCATGTAACAACCCTAATGTATATCCATGCATAAATTCTGAATCAGTTTTTAAGTGCATCAAGCCGCTTGGTTTTAAGATGTTTTTATAATTCTCCAAAAATGCAGCATTAGTCATTCTATGCTTGGTTCTTTTATATTTGATTTGCGGATCTGGGAAGGTGATCCAAATTTCAGACACTTCATTTTCAGCAAAAATATGTTGAATTAATTCGATTTGTGTTCTTACAAAAGCTACATTATTCATGCCTGATTCTACCGCAGTTTTTGCTCCACGCCAAAATCTTGCACCTTTAATATCTATTCCAATAAAGTTTTTTTCTGGAAATCTTTCCGCTAAACCAACAGAATATTCGCCTTTTCCACAACCTAATTCTAATACAATTGGATTGTCGTTTTTAAAAAATTCATTGTTCCATTTACCTCTTAATGGAAATTCGTTACCTACAACTTCTTCTCGTGTTGGTTGAAAAACATTGTCAAACGTTTCGTTCTCACTGAATCTTTTTAATTTATTTTTACTTCCCACCTTTAATATATTTTGGGCAAAATTAAGGAAATAATTAGCACTACAAATAATCTTTTAATAATGTTTCAATAACCTTAACAATAGAAATATTTTATTGCTTTGCAAAAAAGTATTATTTTGAAGAAAAGAAAGGTAGAAGTTGTTGTAATTTCAGATGTTCATTTGGGAACATATGGCTGTCATGCAAAAGAATTGTTAGCATATTTGTCTTCAATAAAACCTAAAATTTTAATTCTAAATGGCGATATTATTGATATTTGGCAATTTAGAAAATCTTATTTTCCCGCAAGTCATTTGAATGTAATTAAGAAAATCATTTCATTAAGTTCAAAAGGAACAAAAGTGCATTACTTAACGGGAAATCATGACGAATTCTTACGAAAATTTACCGACTTACATTTGGGCAACTTAAGTCTTGAAAACAAATTAGTTTTAGAATTAGACGGAAAAAAAGCATGGATTTTTCATGGCGATGTTTTTGATGCGTCAATAACTCAAGCAAAATGGTTAGCAAAATTAGGTGGTTGGGGTTATGATATCTTAATCTTGATTAATCGATTTATCAATTGGATATTAGCTAGATTTAACAAAGAACCTTATTCGCTTTCGAAAAAAATTAAAAACAATGTAAAATCTGCCGTAAAATTTATTACTAACTTTGAAAATGTTTGTGTTGAGTTAGCTATTGAAAACAACTACGATTATGTAATTTGCGGTCATATCCACGAACCAAAAATTGAGTTAATGGAAAATGAAAAAGGAGAAACGTTCTATTTGAATTCAGGCGACTGGGTTGAGAACTTAACCGCTTTAGAATACAACAACAAAAAATGGAAATTATACAAACACGAAGTAAATAAAGTAACCGAGGATGAAGAATATAATTTTGAAAGCGAAAATAAACTAGCCGAACAATTCATTACTATTCTAAAAAAATAATCCATTTAATTCCTTAATGGTTCAATTTGTATCAATAAACTAGAATGAATAAAAACATACTCATAGCGCCACTAAATTGGGGATTAGGACACGCCACAAGATGTATTCCAATAATAAAAGCTCTTGAAGAAAACGGTTTTAATCCTATTATTGCTTCAGACGGAGTAGCCTTAGCATTACTTAAGAAAGAATTTCCGCATTTAATTACCCTCGAATTACCTTCTTACAATATTAAATATGCAGAAAAAGGCAAGAACTTCAAATGGAAATTAGCCTATCAAATGCCAAAAATGTTACTCGCCATAAAAAAAGAGAAATCAAAAATTAAAAAAATTATTGAAAATTATGAGATCTCAGGTATTATAAGCGACAACCGTTTGGGTGTTTATTCAGCTAACGTGCCTTCTGTTTTTATAACACATCAATTAAATGTGCTTTCAGGAAATACTTCTTGGTTAACAACAAAACTTCATTTACGTTATGTTTCCAAATTTAACACTTGTTGGGTTCCTGATGTTGCTGGCGTTGAGAATTTATCAGGAAAACTAGGTCACATAGAAAAATCAAATAAACAGATAAAATATATTGGCCCTTTAAGTCGAATAGAAAAAAAATCGTTGCCCATAAAATATGATCTTATGGTTTTACTTTCAGGACCAGAACCGCAACGAACATTACTCGAGAAAAGATTAACTAAAGAATTAGAAAAAAGTGAAAAGGAAATTCTTTTCGTTAAAGGTGTTGTAGAGCCTACCCAACAAATTGAAAAAATAAATTCAATTACGTATTATAACTACATGAATTCAGAGGAATTAAGCACTGCTTTTAATGAAAGTGATGTGGTTGTATGCCGTTCAGGTTATACTACTATAATGGATTTAGCAAAATTAGAGAAAAAAGCTTTTTTTATTCCTACACCAGGTCAGTATGAACAAGAATATTTAGCTAAAAAGTTTAAATCAGAAATTATTGCACCTAGCTGTAAACAAGAGAAATTTAAAATTTCTAAACTAGAAAAAATTTATTTTTATAAAGGCTTTAAAGATTTATCTGTTGAGCAAAATTGGAGCGAATTATTTAGTCTTTTCCAAAGTAAATGAAAACTCTGAGCCAACTCCAATTTGGCTTTCAACATATATTTTTTCATCATGACCTTCTATAATATGTTTTACGATTGCCAATCCTAAACCTGAACCACCTTCACTTCTAGCGCCACTTTTATCAACCCGATAAAAACGTTCAAACAAACGCGGGATATTTGGCTTCGCAATTCCTTCGCCATTATCGGTAATTCTTACAATTATTTTATTTTTTATTAAATCTTCTATACTGACTTCGGTTGTTCCGCCTTTTCTTCCATACTTAATTGAATTTACAACCAAGTTTGTAACCACTTGCTGAATTTTTTCCTGATCTGCCATTACCCAAATTGGCTTGGCATATCGAGTATCAAAGGTTAAGGTGATGTTCTTATTAGCAGCTTTCATTTCAAATAAATCAAAAACATTCTGAATCAATTCAACTATATCAAATCTTGAAACATCTAAATTAATTTCACCTACTTCTAATTTGGTTATCATATCCAAATCTTTCACAATGTAAATTAACCGTTCAACTCCTTTTTCAGCACGTTCTAAATATTTTGCTCGAATATTTTTATCCTCCATTGCACCATCTAAAAGTGTAAGTAAATAGCCTTGAATGGTAAATAACGGAGTTTTTAATTCGTGGGAAACATTTCCTAAAAATTCTTTACGATATTCCTCTCTAATTTTTAAGGTTTCAATTTCTAATTTTTTGTCTCTGGCAAATTTCTTAACTTCTTTAGTTAATGTTGCCATATCTGTAGTTACTGGCTGATTTATATATGAAGTGTTTTCTAAAAGTGAAACATCATCATATATTTTTTTTACTCTTTTGTAAATAAAATGTTCTACTCTAAATTGAATTAAAAAAAAGGTAGCAAAATAAAAAACAATCGAAAAAGCCAATACAATTAATAAATGTAATGGCTGAATAAAAAAATGATACAATAAAATAACCGCTAAAAAGAATAATGTTATGTAAAAAGAAGACTTTAAAGCAAATTTATATGATTTTTTAAATTTTATTTGCATTAAAATTCAATTTTGTATCCCACTCCTTTAATGGTTTTAAAGAAATCGTCCCCTATTTTTTCTCTAAGCTTTCTGATATGAACATCAATTGTTCTTCCTCCAACAACCACTTCATTACCCCAAACTTTATCTAATATTTCTTCCCTAGTAAAAACTTTTCCAGGTTTCGTAGCCAAAAGATAAAACAATTCAAACTCTTTACGAGGTAGAATAATTTCTACTCCTTCTTTAATAATTTTATACTCTTCG
>JBILST010000034.1:0-14058 GCA_044371865.1 Flavobacterium sp. | reverse complement strand
TATGTTGTTACCAACACATTGAATTATGATAAGACTTTTGGAAAGCATTCATTTAATGCTGTTTTAGGTTCAACTTACGAGCAAAATGAGATTTTTAATGTTGGTGTGGAAGCAGTTGATTTTGCATCTGATTTATTGTTAAATATTACATCTGGTGCTACAAATACCTTTTATACTTCAAGTTCTCAGAATTCAAGATTAAATGGTTATTTCTCAAGAATTAATTATGCTTTTGATAATAGATATAATTTTGAAGTTTCTGTTAGACGTGATGGTTCTTCTCGTTTTGCGCCTGGTGTTAAATATGGGAATTTTTGGGCTCTTTCTGGTGGATGGAATGTTATCAATGAGAAATTTATGGAAAAAGTTTCATTATTTTCTGATTTAAGATTAAGAGCTTCTATTGGTACAACCGGAAATGACAGAGTAGGTGATTTTGCTTTCTTTGCCTTATATTCTGGAGGTGCTGGAGGTGCTTATAATAACTCACCTGGAAATGTTTACAGCCAGCCAGCCAATAATGAATATGGTTGGGAGCAATCTAAAACAACAAATTTGGGTATAGATTTAGGGGTTTTGGATAACAGAGTAAGATTATCTGTTGATGCTTATGTTAAGAAAACTACCGATATGATTTTATCTCCTCCAATTCCTGGAACTAATGGTTTTACTTCAATTACTGGTAATTTAGGTTCTATGGAGAATAGAGGATTTGAATTTGATTTAACAACAATCAATTTGCGCTCTCAAGATTTTGAGTGGAAAACTTCTTTAAATATTGGTTTTAATGAAAATGAAGTTTTAAGTTTGCCTGGTGCTGCTGTTGATTTAGACGGTAATAGATTTGTTTCTGGAGGTTCATCTCAAAGAGCGATTGAGGGGTATTCAGTTAATACATTCTTTTTAATTCGCTATGCTGGTGTTAATCCTCAAACTGGAGATGCAGAGTGGTTAGATAGAAATGGAAATATTACTACTGCACCAACAGCAAATGATAGAGTTATTGTAGGTGATGCTAATCCTGATTTCACAGGCGGTATTACAAATAGCTTTAGTTACAAAAATTTTGATTTGAATATTTTTGCTAACTTTAGTTATGGAAATGATATTTTTGTTGATGGATTACGTTTTACAGACAATATTAATGGTTTGTTCAATAAAAGTACTAATTTGTTAGACTATTGGACAACTCCAGGTCAAAATTCATATGCTCCTTCTTTGACTAGTACAACACGTAATACTTTTAATCAAAGATCTACTGCTCAATTACGTGATGGTTCATTTTTAAGAATTAACAATGTTACTTTAGGCTATAATTTACCTAAAGATCTTATTGGAAAATCTAAATTATTTGATAGTGCTAGAATTTATTTTACTGCAACTAACCTTTACACTTTTAAAGGTTCTGATTTAGATGGTATTGATCCTGAAACAACAAGTACTGTTGGTAATTTAGGTCAAGGAGAAACTTTCTTTACTCCACCACAAAGTAAAAGTTATTTATTAGGAGTTAAATTAACTTTATAAAAATATATATTATGAAAAAAATTAAGTTTATTTCTACATTACTTATTGGTTTGTCGCTTTTTAGTTGTGACAATTCATTAGATCTTGAACCAGAAGATTCATTAACTCCTTCAGTAGTATTTTCTAATGAGGCTCTATCTAATTCTGCACTTAATGGAATGTATAGTTCATGTCAAAGTTCAGATGCACTTTCAGGTACTTTAGACGCTATTACCGAGTGGCAAACAGATAATGTTAATTTTGTTGGTTCATTTCCAACATTTCAAGAAATTCGTGATTATTCTACTTTAAGTGATAATACATCTATTACTCCATTATGGACTGCTCATTATAGAGTGATTAATCAAGCAAATATGATAATCAAGTTTGTTCCTTTATCTCCTGATGTTAACTTTAGTAATGCTGCAAAGGATGATATGGTTGGTCAGGCAAAATTTATCAGAGCTTTAATGCATTTTAGATTATCTAATGTGTTTGGAGTTCAATTTGCACAAAATCCAAGTGGTGATGGTTTATCTGTTCCATTGGTTTTAGCTCCTTTTGAAGGTACAATTACTTATCCAAACAGATCTACTTTATTGCAAGTTTACAATCAAATTGAAGATGATCTTCTTGATGCAACTATATTGATTACTAATACAACTAAATCTAAGGCTACAGTTGCTGCTGCTAAAGGTCTTTTAGCTCGTTTGTACTTATATCAAGGTAGATGGAGTGAAGCTGCAAATATGGCTAACGATGTTATTAATACATCGGGTATTTCTCTTGCTGCTAACTATGCATTTTATAATGCTAATAGTACTGAGCATGTTTTCCAATTGCTAAATATTGCTGGAGATGCTGCTGGTGCTCAGTCATATTCTAATCTTTTCAATGGTACAAATTTTGGGGCTAGAGGGGATTGTCCTTTCTCACAAGATTTAAGAAATTTATTTGCTCTTGAAGCTGGTGATATTAGGATATCAGCAACTTTAACCAGAAACGGCACTAGTGCTGCGGGTGTTACTGATTTATTTACTAGAAAATATCCAAATGGAACAACAAATGTTGATGATCCAAATGTTATAAGGGTTTCAGAGATGTTTCTTATTAGAGCAGAAGCTAATTTAAGAAATGGTTCAACAATAGGAGCTACTCCTGAAAATGATGTTAATAGAACTAGAAATAGAGCAGGTTTAACTTCTTTGGTAAGTGTTACTCTTAACGATATTTTAGTTGAGAGAAGAAAAGAGTTTTGTTTTGAAGGTTTAAGAAGAATGGATTTATTACGTTTTAACTTGCCTTTAAGAAGCGCTTCTTTACCAAATAGTGCAGTTTCAACACCTACTTCTCCAAAGGTTATTTTTCCAATACCTCAAAGAGAAATTGATATCAATCCAAATTTAATTCAAAATTCAGGGTATTAATTTCTTTTAATATTTTTCTAAACCGTTTCATTTTTATGAAACGGTTTTTTATTTTATATTTACATATTAATAATCTAATTAAATATTTTAT
The DNA here is from genome assembly GCA_044371865.1 of Flavobacterium sp. Lineage (GTDB taxonomy): Bacteria > Bacteroidota > Bacteroidia > Flavobacteriales > Flavobacteriaceae > Flavobacterium. The sequence continues at coordinate 11,034 of JBILST010000034.1, read as the reverse complement.
ATTATGAAAATCGATAAATTTCTATTCATTATTTTTCTAAGTTTTTCACTTTCTGTTTTTTCACAAACTAAACAAGATGCTGAATTAATTATAAATAATTATGATTTAGTCAATATCAAAAAATTGGAGCTTAATTACAGGAACAAAGAACTTTCTGAAAAATCAGAAGCCTATAAACTAGCGTCTATTAAAGGATGGCCATTAATGTTAAATGGTAATAATGGTTCTTTTCAACAGCTCATGAAAATAACACCTGATGGTTTTCCTGTTTATTACTCTACGTTTAGTAATGTTTCTGCTTCAATTTCAACTAGAACTAATTTCCTAAACACAGGCGGTGGTTTAGATTTAAATTTGAATGGTCAGAATATGACTATTCGAGTTTGGGATGGCGGTGTTGTTAGAAGATCACATTCTGGTTTTAATAATAGAGTAGAAACAATAGATGATACTGGGACTAATTATAATACTGATGGAAGTAGGCATGCTACTCATGTTACAGGAACCATAATCGCGTTACCTTGGAGCCCTACTGTTGCTGATGTTCGTGGAATGGCTTTTCAAGCCAATGCTAGAACATTTAATTGGTTTGAAGATGAAGCTGAAGCTATGGATGAGGCTAGTTTAGGAATGTTGTTGTCAAATCATTCATATGGTATACCTATAACAAGTGTAGATGGGAATATTTTGCCTGCATGGTTTATAGGCTCATACATTGAAGATTCTCGTGTTTGGGATGAGATTGCTTTTAATGCGCCTTTTTATTTACCTGTTTTTTCTGCAGGTAACGATGGTGGAAATCAAGATAATCCTGAACCTCTTTTGCCAGGTATTGATAAATTAGTTGGTAATAAAGTTTCAAAAAATGTTTTAACTGTTGCTAATGCATTAGATGCTGAAATTTCAACAAATGGAGATTTATTGAGTGTTGATATGAATTCCTCTAGTAGCCAAGGGCCTACTGATGATTTCAGAATTAAACCAGATATTACAGGTAATGGGACCGGTCTCCTATCAACAGTTAGTAATTCCGATACTGCTACAGTAACTTATTCAGGTACTTCTATGGCAGCCCCTAATGTTACAGGCTCATTACTTTTGTTGCAACAACATTATTTTAATTTAAATAATGCTTTTATGAAATCAGCAACATTAAAAGGTTTGGTTTGTCATACAGCTGATGATATTGTTCAAGAAGGTCCTGACCCATATTCTGGTTGGGGTTTGTTAAATTCTAAAAAAGCAGCTGAAACAATTTCTAGTAGAGGGACTTCAACAATTATTTCTGAATTAAACTTATCTCAAAGTCAAACATTTACTTTAAATATTAATGCTGTAGGGGGTGTTCTTAATCCTCTAGTAGCATCTATTACTTGGACAGACCACCCAGGTGTTGCAAATACTGGACAACGTCCTGCAAATGATACATTTAAGGCTTTAGTGAATGATTTGGACATAAGAATAACTAATGGCGGTACAATTTTTTATCCTTGGAAATTGAATTTTACCGACCCAACTTTACCTGCGACTAGAACTAATGACAATGATGTTGACAATGTTGAAATTATAAAAATCGACAATCCTGTTCAAGGAAATTACCAAATTGTTATTTCACACAAAGGTACTTTAACAGAATCTAATCAAAATTTTTCCCTAATTGTATCTGGAGTAAATCTAACATTATCAACTACAGATTTCAACAACACCCTAATCAGTTTTCATCCAAATCCAACAACAGATAAACTATTTATTAACACCTCAAATATTACAGTTAGTCAATATGAAGTTTATGATTTGCAAGGAAGATTAGTAAAATCTAATAAAGTTAATGATTTAACTAATTTTATTATAGATATGAATGATATTAACGCTGGATTGTATTTAGTTCAAATAAAAACTGCTAATGGAATTTTTTCTCATAAAATCATAAAAAATAATTAAGATTTTATTACTATAATGTTTTTTAATTTCTCATTACATTTGCACAAATTCAATGTAATGAGATATTTTTTTTTTTATATTTTTTTGTTTGTTTCTTTTTCTTCACTTTCACAAATTCGTAAAAGTGACAGAAATTCTTCTAACAGCAATATGCCTCAAGATACTTCAAAAGTTGCAAAAGCTCCAATTGATCTATACAAAATCTACACCCTAACTAAAGACACCACTTATGTAGATACTTCTCTTACGATTCAAAGTGAGTACAAGTACAATTTGCTAAGAAAAGATATTTTTGGATTACTCCCATTTGCAAATGAAGGTCATACCTATAATACGTTAGATTTTGGATTAACAACCAAAAATGCTTTCCCAAATTTTGGATTCCAAGCTAAACATATTAATTACTTAGAAGCAAATGATATAAAATATTATTCTGTTCCCACTCCATTGACAGATTTGTACTTTAAGACGGTTATGGAGCAAGGTCAATCTCTTGATGCTTTTTTAACTGTTAATACGAAACCTAATCTTAATTTTTCAATTGCTTATAAAGGATTACGTTCATTAGGGAAGTATGTGAATAATTTGGCTAGTTCAGGTAATTTTAGATTTACATCAAGTTATTTTACTGAAGATAAGAGATATTTCTTAAATGCACATTTTACAGGTCAAGATATTTCTAATCAAGAAAATGGAGGAATAGTAAATGCGAGCGAATTTGAATTAAGTGAAGACCCTTTTGGTGAAAGAGAAAGAATTAAAGTATACTTTACTAATGCAACATCTCTTCTAAAAGGAAATCGATTTTTTATAGATCATTCATTTAAATTAAAAAAAGATAATCCAAATAGTTTAGTTTTTACGCATCAATTCAATCAAGAATATAAGTTTTTTCAATTTACGCAACCTACTATAAATTCTCGTTTTGGAAATTCTTATACAAATAGTATTAATAATAAAACACGTTACAATCATTTCTATAATAAATTTGGGATAGCATATAAAACTAAATCCTATGGAGATTTAGAATTTTTTATAGATGATAATCATTATAACTATTACTATAACAGTGTGATTTATAATTCTAGTGGAACAATTACTATTCCTAATTCAATTTCTGATAGGATTAATATGGTGGGAGGAAACTATTTTTATCTGATTAAAGGTGTTAATGTGAAATTGCATGCCTCTCAATCTATTTCAGAACAATCTATTTCAAATTTAGAAGCTTCTGCAGATTATTCTTTTAATGCAGATTTCAAATTGCATTTCAAATATCAAAAATTAAATAGTTTGCCTAATTTGAATTATAATTTATATCAAAGTGGCTATGTAAATTATAATTGGTACAACAATTTTAAAAATGAAAAACTAAATCAATTTGATTTTTCTGTTCAATCAAAATGGATAAACATATCAACTACTTACAAAGTGTTAAATGATCATTTGTATTTTGATAATATTACAAATAACATTGCCATTTTAGAAGTAAAACCTATGCAGTATGATAAAACCATTAATTATCTTTCTGTAAAAGCTAATAAAGAAATTAAGTTTTGGAAATTAGCTTTAGACAATACTATTTTATATCAAAAAGTGGATCAATCAAATGATGTTGTAAATGTTCCACAAATTGTTACAAGAAACACTTTATATTTCACTGATTATGTATTTAAAAAGGCAATGCTTTTACAAACAGGTGTTACATTTCAATACTTTACGAAGTATTATGCAAATGATTACAATCCTATAATGGGTGAATTTTATGTTCAAAATGAATCTAAAATAGGTGGATTTCCAATGATGGATTTCTTTATTAATGCTAGAGTAAAACAAACCCGAATTTTCTTAAAAGCAGAACATTTCAACTCGGCTTGGACAGGTTACGATTTTTATTCAGCTCCAAATTATCCATACAGAGATTTTATTGTTCGTTTTGGATTAGTGTGGAATTTCTTTCAATAATAAACTTTTGATAGACAATTTTTTTATGAGCTTTATGTTGCTTTTTGTATCATAATCTGCTATTTATTTTCATTTTTGTATTCGTAATATTCACACTATCTTTGCAATCAATTTTGAAAACATAAATTTTCTAAATTTTAATTTCTTTAATTCAAAATGAAATACGCTAAAAATATATTAGAAACTATTGGTAACACGCCTTTAGTACAATTAAATAAAGTTACTGCCGAAGTGGATGCTTTGGTATTAGCTAAGGTTGAAACCTTTAATCCAGGAAATTCTGTTAAAGATAGAATGGCGGTTAAAATGATTGAAGATGCTGAAGCAGATGGTCGATTAAAACCTGGAGGAACTATTATTGAAGGGACTTCTGGAAATACAGGAATGGGGTTAGCGTTAGCCGCTATCGTAAAAGGTTACAAATGTATTTTTGTAATTTCAGATAAACAATCAAAAGAAAAATCAGATATTCTTCGTGCTGTAGGTGCAAAAGTGATTGTTTGTCCTACCGATGTGGAACCAACTGATCCACGTTCATATTATTCCGTTTCAAAAAAATTAGGTGACGAAATTCCTAATTCTTGGTACGTAAATCAATATGATAATCCAAGTAATGCCATTGCTCATTATGAGCAAACAGGTCCAGAGATTTGGGAACAAACCGAAGGGAAAATCACGCACTTCGTAGTGGGTGTTGGAACAGGTGGAACGATTTCTGGAGTAGCTAAATATTTAAAAGAAAAAAATCCAAACATTAAAATTTGGGGAATTGATACGTATGGTTCAGTTTTTAAAAAATACCACGAAACTGGAATTTTTGATGAGAACGAAATCTATTCGTATATCACAGAAGGAATCGGTGAAGATATTTTGCCTAAAAATGTTGACTTTTCTTTAATTGATGGTTTTACGAAAGTTACCGATAAAGATGCAGCTGTTTATACAAGAAAAATCGCGTTAGAAGAAGGTATTTTTGTTGGAAACTCTGCTGGAGCTGCGGTAAAGGGTTTATTACAGTTAAAAGAACACTTTGGTCCAAAAGATGTAGTTGTGGTCTTATTTCACGATTCTGGAAGCCGTTATGTTGGGAAAATGTTTAATGATGATTGGATGCGTGAAAGAGGTTTCTTAGAAGAAGAAATCACTAAAGCAGAAGATTTAATAAAAGAACACATCGACAAACCATTAGTTGTAGTTCGCACAGAAGAATTGGTTTCGCACGCCATTGAACGTATGAGAAAATATAAAATTTCTCAAATTCCAGTAATTGATGTGAACGGATTTGTTGGTTCTGTTGATGAATCGGATTTATTTCAAAGTTTCATTTCAGATAAAAATACAGCTGAACGTCCAATTCGTGAAGTAATGGGAAAACCATTTCCAATCGTAAAAATAGGAACACCAGTAGAAGATGTTTCTAAACTCATTACTAAAGATAACCAAGCAGTTTTAGTTGATTTAGGAAATGGAAAACATCACATTATTACTAAATATGACATTATTGGTTCAATAAAATAAATCATTTTTAGTTCTTAAAAAACACCTGCAAATTTTATTTTTACAGGTGTTTTTTTTATCTTTGTTTTAAATTATATACGCCATACAGAATGAAAGAAGATTTTTTGCACCACGTGTGGCAGCATAAAAAATTTGCTGTTACTCAACTTCAAACCACAACAGGAGAATCGATTCAGATTCTACATTCAGGTCAATATTTGCAACTTGCAGGTCCTGATTTTTTTAATGCACAAATTATTATTGGCAATCAAAAATGGGCAGGAAACATTGAAATTCATCTCAAGTCATCGGATTGGTATTTACATAATCATGAGAAAGATGCAAATTATGATTCGGTTATTTTACATGTGGTTTGGGAACATGATACGCCTATTTTTAGAAGGGATAATCTAGAAATTCCAACACTTGAATTGAGGAATTACGTTGCATTGACCGATGTACATAAATACCAATCTTTAATTACTCAAAAGTCTTGGATTTATTGTGAAAATGATATTCAAAAAGTGAATGATTTCATTTTTAAGAATTGGCAAGAACGTTTGTATTTTGAACGCTTGGAGCGAAAGTCATCTGAAATTGCTCGATTACTAAAAGAATCGAATAATGATTGGGAAGCGGTTTTGTTTTGTCTTTTAGCTAAGAATTTTGGATTAAATACAAATGGTGCTTTATTTTTAAATATGGCAAAGTCGATTCCGTTTTCAGTTATACGAAAAGAATCATTTGCAATCGAAAATTTAGAAGCGCTATTTTTTGGTCAAGCCAATATGTTACAAACGAATTTTCAAGATAGTTATCCAAATAAATTACAACACGATTATAATTATTTATGCCATAAATACACTATTTCTATAGGAGTTTTTGACAAGGTTGAATTTTTCAAACATCGGCCAGATAATTTCCCAACTATTCGTTTGGCACAATTAGCAGCTTTATATCAAAAAGAGCACAATTTGTTTTCAAAAATTGTCAATGTTTCGTCTATTACTGAAATCTATACTTTGTTTCAAATAGAAGTCAATGATTATTGGGAAACACATTATAATTTTGATAAAAAAAGCGTGGCTAAGAAAAAGAAAATGTCTCATTCTTTTATTGATTTAATTGTGATGAATACCCTAATTCCAGTTCGATTTGCTTATGAGCAAAGTTTGCATAAGGAATCATCTCAAGAAATAATTGAATTGACAACTGCTCTACAACCAGAAAAGAATATTATTATCGATAAATTTGCTGCAATTGGAATTTTAGCAGAAAATGCGTTTCAATCGCAATCTTTGTTGCAATTAAAAAAAGAATATTGCGATGCTAAAAAATGTTTACAATGTGCAATAGGGACTTTTTTACTTAAAAATTAGTTGTACTTTTGAATGAAATTAAAGGAATATGATTCAAAATATAATGCATTTTTTTGAAAAACATGGGTTTTTCGTAGCTTCTCGTTTGGCGGATCGATTAGGAATGCGTGCGACTAACGTTCGTTTGTTTTTTATTTATAGTTCTTTTATTACAGTGGGTTTAGGATTTGGATTTTATTTAACATTAGCATTTCTATTAAAGTTAAAAGATATGATTAAAACTAAGAGAAGTTCAGTTTTTGACTTATAATATTTCATAAAGTGTAACTTTTATTTGAATTTTAGATAGTTTTCTTATCTTTGAAAAAATTAACAACCAATATATTTTTATGTCAACAAATACAGAATCGTGGGGTTCACGAGTTGGACTTATTTTAGCCATGGCTGGAAATGCAGTTGGGTTAGGAAACTTTTTAAGATTTCCTGTCCAAGCGGTGCAAAATGGAGGGGGAGCGTTCATCATTCCTTATTTAGTTTGTTTTTTATTAATGGGAATTCCATTATTGTTCGTGGAATGGAGTATGGGAAGATTTGGTGGAAAAAGTGGTCACCATAGTACGCCATTCATTTTAGATAGTATGGATAAGAGAAAATTTTGGAAATACATAGGTGTTTTTGGAATTTTTACCAATTTAGCCGTAGCGGCTTATTATTGTTACCTTGAGTCATGGACATTAAGTTGGGTGTGGCATAGTATTTCTAGAACTTTTGCAGGTCAATCGCAAGAGGAAGTAGCTGGATTTTTTAACAGCTACGTAGGTTTAGAAATGCCTGTAGAAACAATTTTCTTCTGGATTTTGTGTCTATTATTAAATACATGGATTTTATCTAAAGGATTAAGTGGTGGTGTTGAAAAAGTAGCAAAAGTAGGTATGCCATTGTTAATTGTCTTTGGTGTTTTCTTGGCAATTATGGCTTTTAATGTGGAAGCAGGAGTTGCAGGAGCTATTAATGACGCATCAGTAGGTTTAAATTTCTTATGGACACCTGACTTTTCTTCTATATGGTCTCCAAAAGTTTGGTTAGCTGCAGCTGGTCAAATCTTTTTTACACTATCTGTTGGAATGGGTTCTATTCAATGTTATGCTTCTTATGTAAAAAAGAATGATGATATTGCCTTGAATGCTATGAGTGCAGGTTGGATGAATGAATTTGTGGAAGTGGTTTTAGGAGCGGCTATCATTATACCAATATCAGTTGGATACTTAGGAGTTGATAAAGTGTTGGAAATGACACAAACCGGAGGTTTAGGACTAGGATTTAAAACATTGCCATTCTTGTTTGAACAATGGGGTACGGTTTTAGCCATCTTGTGTGGAGTTTGTTGGTTTGGTTTGTTGTTCTTCGCTGGAATTACTTCTTCTTTAGCTATGGGAACACCAGTTATGGGATTCTTGAAAGATGAGTTTGGCTGGAAACACAAAAATGCAGCATGGGCTTTCGGAGGTTTAGTTTTCTTATTAGGACTTCCAACGGTTTTATTCTTTAATTACGGTGTTTTTGATGAATATGATTATTGGGCAGGAACTTTCTCATTAGTAGTTTTTGCTTTCTTTGAAATTATTCTTTTTGCCTGGATTTTTGGTATGGATAAAGGATGGAAAGAAATTACAACCGGAGCCGATATTAAAGTGCCTGGTATATATAAATTTATTATCAAATTTGTTACACCAGTATTTTTAGGAGTGGTTTTCTTTTCAAGTTTGCCAGGAGTTTGGGATAAAATCATAAACAAGGATATTTATGAAAAAATTGCAAAAACCACAGATGCTAAAGAATTAGAAGTGTTAAATGAAACTATTTTATTTGTAAATGCTTCAAGATTATTATTACTATTGGTATTCTTAGGAATTTCATACTTAGTATTTGTAGCTTATAAAAAACGTAAAAAAGAAGGGAGAATATAATTATGAAAACAGAAGCTTTAATTACAATGCTTACGGCAGTTGGAACAGTGACAGCTGTTACTGGATATTTTTTCTACTTAGTATTAAGTACACCTCCAAAACAAGAACCAGATTCTTACGAGGATAATGATGAAGATTTAGTTCGTAAAAACGATTAATTTTTATAGAAAAATGAATAAGATTAAATCCTACTTCCTGTTTTCAAGAGAACACAGAAGTGGGATTTTTTTGTTGTTTGGTATCATAGTTATTGTGCAATTGAGTTATTTCTTTCTCAAAAATCAATTAGTATCCAATGAAAATTATACTGAAGACAAAGCATGGTTGTTAGTTCAAAATGAAATTGATAGCCTAAAAAATATTCAAGCAACAAAAAAGGACACGATTTATCCATTCAATCCTAATTATATTACCGATTACAAAGGCTATAAATTAGGAATGTCTGTCCAGGAAATTGATCGTTTACATGCTTATCGGAAAAATGGAAAATTTGTAAATTCTGCAAAAGAATTTCAAGAAATTACTCAGGTGTCAAATGTTTTTTTAGCAAAGGTTAGTCCTTATTTTAAATTTCCAGATTGGGTAATAAATAAAGGTACAACTACTTCAGGAAAGTTTCATAAGTTTTCGCCAAGGGAAAAAGAGAAAATTATTCAAAAAGACATTAACATTGCTACCAGAGAAGATTTAATTGCAGTTTATGGAATTGGTGAAAAACTCGCAGATAAAATTTTACTAGAAAAAGAAAAGTTAGGAAGTTTTGTGAGTATGGAACAATTTCAGTTTATGTGGGGTATTAGCCCTGAAGCTCTGACAGATTTAGAAAAACGTTTTGTGGTAAAGAGTCAAAACGGAATTAAAAAAATTGCTATAAATGATTTGTCTCAGAAAGAATTAGCAAAATTCCCTTATTTCAATTATGCATTAGCTAAAGAAATTGTTATTTACAGAACCATGAATAATGGAATTAAAGAAATTGCGGATTTAACAAAAATTAAGGGAATGCCTAACGAAAAAATAAATATAATCGCCTTATATTTGGATTTTTAAAATTATTATCAATAAACAATACAATTTAAAATTATATGAATTCAATATATTTCACAGAAGAACACGAATTATTTAGAAAGAGTTTCAGAGATTTTTTACATAAGGAAGTGGTGCCACACATTGAAAAATGGGAAAAAACAGGGACAATTGAGCGCTTTATTTGGAAAAAATTTGGTGATATGGGCTTTTTTGGATTAAATTATCCAGAAGCTTATGGTGGAATGAATTTGGATTTGTTTTACACAGTTGTGTTTTTAGAAGAACTTCAAAAAGTAAAATCTTCTGGTTTTGCAGCAGCTATGTGGGCACACGCCTATTTAGCAATGACACATTTAAATGCAGAAGGTGATGAAAGAATCAAACAAGAGTATTTAGCGCCAAGTATTGCAGGAGAAAAAATTGGAGCTTTATGTGTTACAGAACCATTTGGTGGAAGTGATGTAGCAGGAATGAGAACAACCGCTGTAAGAAAAGGAGATAAATTTGTTATTAATGGTTCTAAAACCTTTATTACAAATGGAGTGTATGCAGATTACTATGTGGTGGCTGCAAAAACGAATCCAGAACTTGGAAATAAAGGAATAAGTATATTTTTAGTAGATACAGCTACAAAAGGTATATCGGCTACAAAATTAGACAAGTTAGGTTGGAGGGCTTCAGATACTGCTGAAATTGCATTTGATAATGTTGAAATTCCATTAGAAAATTTAATGGGTGAAGAAGGAAAAGGTTTTCCATACATCATGCAACATTTTGCTTTCGAACGTTTAATTATGGCAATCAATGCACATGCAAGAGCAGAATATGCACTTGATTACACTATAGAATACATGTCACAAAGAGAGGCTTTTGGAAGTACAATTAATAAATTCCAAGCTTTAAGACATACGATGGTAGAACATGCAACAGAAATTGAACATTGTAAATTGTTTAATTATGCTGCTGTAGCTCGTTTAGATAAAAAAGAATATGTAGTTAAAGAAGCTACTATGGCTAAATTAAAATCTACAAAAGTAGCTGATTTAGCAATTTACGATTGCTTGCAAATGCTAGGTGGTTATGGTTACATGGAAGAATATCCGTTAGCACGTTTATTAAGAGATAGTCGTTTAGGGCCAATTGGTGGAGGAACTTCTGAGATTCTAAAAGAAATTTTATCAAAAATGATAATTGATAATCAGAATTATAAGCCAGCGGTAAAATAATTTTTAATTTTTAATTTTTAATTCACAATTATTTTCTACATTTGCACCCTTAACGAGAGGAGGTGTCTATATTATGTTAATTATACCAAT
>JBILST010000209.1:0-4199 GCA_044371865.1 Flavobacterium sp. | reverse complement strand
TCATGTGCCAACGGATGGGAACATTCTCCATCAATTGTGAAATTCCAGCATCTATAGCTAGTGGGAGTTTTTCATTGGTATCTTCATAAGGTTTGATTTGAAATCCTAAATTTCTAACCGTTAAACTATAATTAATATCGTTATCATAATCTACATATAAAAATCCCAAATCTACTGCAGCTCCCCAAGAATTATAACTTTCTAAAGTAGAAGAAATCAATTTTGCATTGGCACCCACATACATGTCTGTCCAAGGCAAATTATAAGCATATCCAAACGACAAAGCGGCTTCGCTTCCTGTAAAATCAGACGTTTGGTTACCTAATTCGTCTCTTCCTTCAAAAGTTCCGTAATTGATGTAACTAATTCCTGCGTGAAAGGTTTGTAAATGTCGATCATAAGTATACGCATAAGCAGCCGTTCCATAGGACACTTCGCCATAATAACTTCCGTAATTTGCAGATAAGCGGTTGTGCATTTTTGCATTAATTGTAGCCGGATTATAAAACGCTTGATTTACATCGTAATCAACGACTGTAACCGTTTTTCCTCCTAATGCAGCTTGTCTTGGTGATTGTGCTAAGTTTAAAAACTGATATACACTTTTACCACCTATTTGACTAAAAGTAGTAGTCGATAGTAGCAATAGGAAAAATAATATCGTTTTCTTGAGCATTTTATGGTGTTAATCTTACTTATAACGCAACTGCGAAGATAAAATTATATCAGATAGTAAACAAAAAAAGAACTCTCAATAAATGAATCAATGAGAGTTCTCAATTGAATACTAATAAAATCCTAGCATTTATTTTTTAAATTCCAATGATTTTGCATTTTTTACCTTCTGATTCGTAATGGAAATATCTAAAACTTCGCTCATTTTATCCACATAATGGAACGTTAAACCTTCAATGTAGTTTGGTTTAATCTCCTCAATATCACGTTTGTTTTCTTTACATAAAATGATTTCTTTGATATTGGCTCTTTTAGCAGCTAAGATTTTTTCTTTGATACCCCCAACAGGCAATACTTTTCCTCTCAAAGTAATTTCACCGGTCATCGCAATATTTTTCTTGATTCTTTTTTGAGTAAATGAAGAAACCATAGAAGTCAACATCGCTATTCCTGCACTTGGTCCGTCTTTTGGAGTGGCACCTTCTGGCACGTGAATATGAATGTTGTAATTGTTTAAAACTTCAGGATTGATGCCTAAAAATTCAGCATTTGCTCGAATGTATTCCAAAGCAATTGTCACCGATTCTTTCATAACCGTTCCTAGATTCCCCGTCATCGTCATTGCTCCTTTTCCGTTTGAAATCAAGGATTCAATAAACAAAATATCACCTCCTACAGATGTCCAAGCTAAACCAGTAACAACTCCAGCTACATCGTTATTTTCGTATTTATCGCGCTCCATTCGAGGCGATTTTAAGACTTCTAAAATATCGGCATCCGAAACTTTTACGTTGTAAGTTTCTTCCATTGCAATTGATTTTGCAGCATGACGCACCACTTGAGCAATTTTTTTCTCTAAACCACGAACACCTGATTCACGCGTATAACCAACTACGATTTTTTCTAATTGTTTTTTACCAATTTGTAAATCTTTTGCGGTTAATCCGTGCTCTTTTAATTGTTTTGGTAATAAGTGTGTTTTTGCAATCTCGATTTTTTCTTCAATTGTATAACCTGTCATTTCGATGATTTCCATACGGTCACGAAGTGCAGGTTGAATGGTTGACAAACTATTGGATGTTGCAATAAACATAACTTTTGATAAATCGTATCCTAGTTCCAAGAAATTATCATGGAATTCTTTGTTTTGCTCTGGATCTAAAACTTCTAACAACGCCGATGATGGATCGCCATTATGACTGGTCGATAATTTATCAATCTCATCTAAAACAAACACCGGATTTGATGTTTTTGCCTTTTTGATATTTTGAAGAATTCGTCCTGGCATAGCACCAATATAGGTTTTACGGTGACCACGAATTTCTGCTTCGTCGCGTAAACCACCTAACGACATTCTGATGTATTCTCTACCTAAAGCTTCGGCAATAGATTTTCCAATAGAAGTTTTACCCACACCTGGAGGGCCGTACAAACAAAGAATTGGCGATTTCATATCGTTACGCAATTTCAAAACTGCTAAATGTTCGATGATACGTTTTTTTACTTCTTCTAAGCCATAATGGTCTCTATCAAGAATTTTCTGAGCACGTTTTAAGTCGAAATTATCTTTTGTAAACTCGTTCCAAGGTAATTCTAAAAACAATTCAATATAATTGCGTTGAATACCAAAATCAGGAGAATTTGGGTTCGTACGTTGCAATTTTGACAATTCTTTTTCGAAATGTTTTGCTGTTTTATCGTCCCATTTTTTCTTTAATCCTTTGGCACGCATTTCTTCAATTTCAGCTTCATACGAAACGCCACCCAATTCTTCTTGAATGGTTTTCATTTGTTGCTGTAAGAAATATTCACGTTGTTGTTGGTCTAAATCAAAACGAACTTTGGATTGAATATCATTGCGTACTTCTAATTTTTGAAGTTCTAAATTCATAAAACGCAACGTTTCTAAAGCTCTATCTTTTAGATTTTTTATCGCTAATAATTGTTGCTTTTCTTCTACTGAAAGATTCATATTCGAAGAAACAAAATTGATTAAAAACGGATTACTTTCAATGTTTTTAATAGCAAAAGTAGCTTCGGTAGGAATATTTGGACTTTCCTTGATGATTTGAATAGCTAATTCTTTTATAGATTCAATAATAGCTTTGAATTCAACATCTTTTTTATTTGGACGTTCTTCAGCAACCTCTTTAATTTTAGCTTTAAGATAAGGTTCTTCTTGCGTAAAACTCTCAATTTCAAAGCGTTTTTTCCCTTGAAGAATTACAGTTGTATTTCCATCAGGCATTTTTAAAACACGCATGATTCGAGCCACTGTTCCAATGTGATGCACATCGCTTGGCGTTGGATCTTCTTCATTTTCATCAATTTGAGCCACAACACCAATGATTTTACCTTTGGCATTGGCATCATTAATCAATTTAATTGATTTATCTCTTCCTGCGGTAATAGGAATTACAACCCCAGGAAATAAAACAGTATTTCGTAAAGGTAAAATGGCTATATCTTCAGGTAAAGCCTCATTATTCATTTCTTCTTCATCTTCCGGTGTCATTAATGGAATCAATTCTGAATCTGGATCCATTTCCTGAAGTGACAAATTGTCAAGCGCTAATATTTTGTGATGTGGCATATGTATAAATATGGTCTTTTTGTCAGTAAATTAATTTATGTCAACTATTCAAAGGTACAAATAACATGTTTATTTTATTGATAATCAATCCATAAAACAACTTTAAACAGCAAATTTGGAAGTTATAGTTCAAGATGTATGCCATAAAAAAATCCCGAAACAATCGGGATTTAAAATATATTACATCAATTGTTTATTTCGTAAAAATAATTTGAAGGTTTGATGTTAAATAAATTGGTTCTCCTCCTGAAGTAGTTCCAACAACTTCTCCATTTTGAACAGTTGAAACTATCGTGTTTCCAGATAAAGTAGCAACATCTGTATACTCAACGCCTCCATCTAAATAAGTTATTGATAATTGATTACCTGATAAAGCCCAAGTTCCTGTAAAATTTCCTTCGTCAAAACATTCAATTGTTGAAGTTGCTCCGTTAGTATTAATATCGATTCCTTTACTGTTTGCAACAAAAGTATTATTACTATTCAACGTAATGAAACTCCCATTAAAACAATTTGTTTCATTCATTTGGTTGGTTGAAGCCGAACCATCTTCATTCAAATCGGTAGGAATTGAAGAATTAAAAGCGGTCATATAATAAGTACCTGTAACCGATGAACTTGCAGAAATATCAATTGCTGGATCAATTGGTTCGTTATCACAAGAAACAGTTACTAATGCTATTGATAAAATTAAAAATTTTACGATTGATTTTATAGATTTCATAATTATATTTTAAAAGTTTCCAAATATAAAAAGATATTTTATTTTTTTGGTACTCTGAGTAATAAAAGTAATCCTATTATAAAAAATAAAATTAGAAATAAGATGGCATTTTGAATTTTGCCTGTAACATCGGCGATATAACCATAAGTGAACATACCAATTACAATTCCTATTTTCTCTGCTACGTCATAAAAACTAAAAAATGAA
>JBILST010000033.1:0-14110 GCA_044371865.1 Flavobacterium sp. | reverse complement strand
ATTCACGGAATTGGAACTTGGAAATTATATGTAAAAGCAGGAAGAAAATCTTGGGAAGCATTTATTCCAGTATATAACGGAATTGTATTGATGCAAATCATAAATCGTCCAAAATGGTGGATTTTACTCCTTTTTATTCCAGTTATCAACTTATTTTTATTTCCTATTATTTGGATTGAAACACTAAGAACTTTCGGTAAAAAATCAACCGTTGATATGGTTTTAGGTGTAGTTACATTAGGATTTTACATCGCTTATGTAAATTATACTCAAGAAGTAACTTATAATGCAAATCGTGATTTAAAAGCACCGAATAAAACAATGGACACCTTGGGTTCGCTTTCTTTTGCAATTGTAGTCGCTACTTTAGTTCACACGTATTTTATTCAACCTTATACCATTCCTTCTCCTTCTTTAGAAAAATCTTTATTGGTGGGAGACTTCTTGTTTGTAAGTAAATTTCATTATGGAGCAAGAACGCCTATTACACCTATTGCTGCTCCAATGGTGCACGATACGTTACCATTACTAAAAACAAAATCATATACAGCTAAACCGTCTTTGCCGTTTTTTAGAATTCCAGGTTTTGAAAAAATAAAACGTAATGATATTGTTGTTTTTAATTATCCTGCTGACACAGCGTTTAATATGTATATTGCAGCAGATAAACGTTATGATAAACCTATCGATAAAAAAACCAATTATGTAAAACGATGTACTGCTATTCCTGGAGATAAATTAGAAATTAAAGATGGTGTTATTTTTATCAATGATAAAAAATCAATAATGCCTGACAGAGCACAGCCACAATATGTTCATAAAGTATATTCTAGCAAAGGAGTAGCCACAACAACATTAGTTGATGCAGGATCGTCTGAATTTATTAGAAAATTCATTACTACAATATATAATGAAAATCAAGCAAATGCGATTACTCCATACGTATTAGGATCGTCAAAAAATAATGATGGTTCGGTTACTTTCATTACAGATCAAAGAGGTGTGCCAAATAGTATATTAGGTCAATACAGCATTTCAATAACTGAAGTAAACGATTTTGAAAGGGAAGCCAACTTAACCTTAAATAATGCTGAAAAACTAAGAAAAAGTAGCAGTATCGATTCTGTTGTTAGAATAATATTTAAGAAAGACCAACCCAATAAAGAAATTTTCCCTGGAAATACAAATTGGACAATTGATAATTTTGGCCCTATTTACCTTCCAAAAGCTGGTGAAACTGTTGAATTAAACAAAGAGAATATTTCATTTTACAAAAAAGTAATTGGTGAATACGAAGGGAACGACTTAAAAATAAATGGAACTGAAATCCAAATTAATGGTAGCCTAGCTACATCATATACTTTTAAACAAGACTATTATTGGATGATGGGTGATAATATGCACAAATCATTAGACTCTCGCTATTGGGGTTTTGTTCCAGCTGATCACATTGTTGGAAAACCAATTTTCATTTGGATGAGTATTGATGGTATCAATGATGGTATTAAAAACTGGAGCATCCGTTGGGATAGATTATTTACTACTGTTAGCGGTGAAGGCCAACCTCAATCGTACTTTAAATATTTCTTATTTGCTTTAGCTGCCTATTTTGCTTTTGATTATTTTAGAAATAAAAAGAAAAAGAAAGAAGCAAATAATTAATCGTTTCGTTTAAAAAACTCAACCCAAATTCACTATTATTCACGAATTAATTTGTGGTAATTAGTGAATTTACGTTACTAAACTATTCCTATTATTTTTATGAATATCCTTATACATCCGAGTTATTTTCCATCTATTAGTCACTATATCGCATTGATTCAAGCTGACACGGTAACTTTTGAAATGGAAGACAATTTCCAGAAACAGACCAATAGGAATCGGATGTACATTTATAGCCCAAACGGAATTCAACTGTTGAATGTACCCGTAAAACATTGTTTAGAAAAACATCAGAAATACAAAGAAGTTCGAATCGAAAATGATTTTGGTTGGCAAAAGAATCACTTTAAATCTTTAGAAGCTGCCTATAGAACTTCTCCTTTTTTTGAATATTTTGAGGATGATTTTCGTCCTTTATTTGAAAAGAAACACGAATTTCTAATGGATTTAAACTTGGAAATTTTTGAATTAGTGAATGATTCTTTAGGAATCAATATTAAACCCAAAAACACAATTGAATTTTTCCATGAAGCTCCTAACTACAAAGATTTTAGACATTTAATCAATGGTAAAAAAGACACTACACATATAGAAGAATACACTCAAGTTTTTAATGAAAAGCACGGATTTTTAAACAACTTAAGTATTCTAGATTTACTTTTTAACGAAGGTAGATACGCAGTAGACTATTTGAAAAAACATAGCTTGTAACAAAAAAGCATCTAATAATTTAGATGCTTTTTTGTTACGTAATAATTCAGTTTTAATGAATTATCTTTTTACTAATAATTTGATTATTCTCTAATTTAACCTTCACAATTAATGCTTGATTAGTCGCCTCTAATTCACTAATAATTTGATTAGATGACAAATTTGAATCACTTACCAATACTCTACCTAAAATATCATAAATTTCATAAGAAACTATTGATTCAATTCCGGAATTAATATAAATTTTATCCGATTCAGTATAAATTAATAGGCTATTTGAATCAAAACTAGGATTAGATAGAGTTGAATCATTATATCTTAAAACAAATCTATTATTATAAATTCCTGAATCAGATTGAAAAACATACGGATTTTGAGATAAATTATGAATCGTATTTGTAAGCTTATCCTCTAAATATACTATCTGATTATTTTCAAAAACTCCATCCACTGCAGCAATTGCGATTGAATAACTACCATTCAGAGATGCTTTAAAACCTAATGGAATCATATCAGTATCTAAAAAAGGCAATGCTTTTCCTTGAATACATAATATGTCTTCCTCTAAAATTGAATAAAAATTTTGACTCATTTTATAACTTGTAACAGCATCAAATAATCTGTCTTTAGCCTCAGTTGCACCTGCTACATAACCAACAACAGTTCTTGATACGGTTCCATTCGGCGCATTTGAAATTAAATCTAACCAAATACGATTTTTCTCGTTTTCAGACTGATTGTTTCTATAAAATTGTGAATTATCATGTGACTTACTTCTCATTGCATTATTAAACACAACAGAACTTGTTGCTGGAGCTACTCCTTCATCCATCATCACCATAAAAGACTGGCCAGAAGCTATATACCCATTAAAAGTTCCAGGGCCACTTGTTGTTGCTGTTCCATTATGAACAATGTAGTCATTTGGAGTATAATTGTATTGAAAATTATTATAAAATGGATCCGAATTTGTATTTGACGGCAACGTTGTACTCGTCCAAATTCGTATATTTCCATCAATATTCGTATTTTCTGTTAAAAAAGCTAGTGCATCAATTGAGGAAGGATATGGATTCCCAACTAAATTCCAATTATCATCATAAACCGTTCTCAACACACCGTTTGGTCCATTAGACCCAGCACCTATATTGCTTCCTCTTTGTATTGGATATGAAATAACACCATTATTTGGTACACCTGTAAATGTAGCAGTAAAATTTTGTGGAGTGCCATTGTTGTATCCATTCGGACCACGGATAGCATATCCTTTTCCTCTCACCATATTCTCATTAATTCTTTGCCAATTACCTTGACCTCCATTTGGATTTGAAACAATAGTATTCCAACTATAAATTGTACTTAAAGGTGTATTTGGCGAAACTGATGATACTGGAAAGTTAAGCACCGGAGATGACCAATAAACAAAATCATTTAATCGTAATTGAGTTGTACGTTGAACTGAAATATTCCCAACATTAACTAAATCATTAGAAATTTGAACAAGTGATCCATTATTTAATACCCTTAACAAACCAGTAGAATTTACTCTTACGATGTTTTCAACATTAGCATTTTTACCATCTGCAACTGTCAAAGTAAAACCATTATTAACCTCTATACTACAAGCATCAAAACTAGGTAAAGTAGTCATATCATAATTACCATTAATAACAGCATATCTTTTAAAATTTGGCATCCCATTAGACCATGTTGTTCCATTCCATGCGGTAATATTATTATTTGAATTTGAATTTGAACTTTCACCACAAGCAGTGCTTATAGCTCTTAATCTATAATATATTGGCGTAGATACCGGAAGATCATCTAATACATAAGAAGTTACATTACCTACATTTAACCCATGAAATCCAGGTAAAAATGTTGCAAATGAACTAACAGTAGAAACATCTAATTCATAACTATCGGCTCTAACTTGAGGTGTCCAATTTACCGTAAATGAATCACAAGAAATTGGTGTCATTGAAGGTGTTGCTGGTCTATCCAAATAGATAAAACTTGCTGTATTTGAAAATCTACTTGAACAAGTAGAAACAACCTGAATTCTATAATAATATAAAACGTTATAACTTAATCCTGTAATTGTATGACTTGTTGCAGTACCTACATTTAGCCCATTATAGCCTGGCAATATTGTAGAAAAAGAACTACTAGTAGAGACATATAACAAATAACTAACTGCCCCTGCAACTGGATTCCAATTGGCATCAAATCGGTCACAATTTGTGTTTGTAGGTGCAATCATTACAGGCTGTGTCGGCGGTAAAGTAGCAGTGGTTACTATTGATACAACATTACTAGCATAATTACAACTTGCAGCATTTGCAGCAGCGGCAATTATTCTTCTAAAATATCTAATCCCAACTGTAGTTGTCCCTGGCGGAGTATAATTTTCAGAAGTTGCACCAGCTATATTAACAAACGTAACATTATCTGTAGAAACTTGCCATTGAAATGAAATGGTTGGATTAATTGTTGTTCCTGTATATGTAATTGTAGAACCATCTAAAACACCTGGAGCTACATTATTACAAACTGGAGTACTTCCAATTAAAGAAATAGAATTAACTGAAGCGTCAAAACTTGCTAAACTAAACTCTACAACATTTAGTCCTCCATTTTCATAATAATCTAGAACTAATTCAGCATCTCCATCTAAATAAATGAAAACATTGTAATACTCCGTAGGTGATTGTTGCTTCCATTCGTTGAAAACCAATTGATTATCAACATATAATCGAATACCATCATCCCCTCTAAACCTTGCTATATAACAACCTGCTGGTCGTGTAGAGCGCATTTTATATCTAAAAGCATAGGTTTCTGTATACACCGTTGAACTTACTGACCCGTTACTCAATACTGGGAAACAAGAGTAATCACCACCAAAACTCTCCGTTATTGATTCTGAATTAATATTGTAGTAACCTAAATAATTTTCAGGATTGAAAGGAAAAGTAGCTGAAGGATTTATAGGTGATGTTCCGCCAGGAGGTGGTGAAGTCCCAATCCAATTATATGCATGACCAACCCATGTATTAGTTCCCATAGCATTTTGATTGTCCAATGTGTTACCCACACTTACCAAACTAATTGTAACTGTTCTCCCAGTAACACTTGTAAAATTACAAGCGTCATAAGATAAAACAATTTTAACTTGGCCTGTAAAAGGAGCTACCCAATTTGTTATAGAAGTTCCATTTGTACCAGATGAAAATGCAATATTAACATTTGATGAATTGAATACATCTAAATTTTCAGCGTTTGAAACAAAAACATCACCTACACTAAAATTGTATGTAAAGCCTTGTACTACATTTAATAAAATAAAATTATTTCCTCTTGCATTTGTTACATTTTGACTTTGCAATGGTGAATTTACACAAACTGTTTGAGTTGCTCCATTTTGAATTGATCCAACAGGAAAAGAGCACTGTGAATATGTGTAAAAAGAAATAAAAAAAAGACAACTTAATAAATAATAATTCTTCATATATCCATTCTTTAAATTAATACATAACAAAATAATAGAAAGCGGAAAATATTATAAGAACTTAATATTTTATAATCCGACTAAATATTTTTTATTTTGGGGATGTAAAATTAGACTCCCGTGCACTGAATAAAAAAAATAAACGACACAAAACCCAAAAAATCGTCAAAAAACAAAATTAAATTGCTTAAAAACAATAATTTATAAAAAACATTTTATTTTATAATTACAAAGTAATATGATATACTATCCTTCTATATATATATCATTAACAAAGAATGAAAAAATCTACAATTAATGTATTATCTTTTTAGTAATAACTTGATTATTTGCCAACCTTACCTTGACAATCAATGGTTGGTTAGATAATTCTAATTCAACAATAATTTGATTATTAGACAACTTGGAATCACTAATTAAAACCCTACCCAACACATCATATATTTCGTATGAAATTATAGATTCAATTCCTGAGTTGATATAAATTTTATCAGATTCAGAATAAATTATAATAGAATTTAAATCAAAAACAGGATTTGATAAGGTTGTATCTTTATATTTTAAAACAAATCTATTGTTATAAATTCCAGAATTAGATTGGAAAACATAAGGATTTTGAGATAAATTATGAACTGTATTTGTAAGTCTATCTTCTAAATAAACTGTTTGTCCATTTTCAAAAATTCCATCTGCCGCAGCAATTGCAATTGAAAAAATACCGTTTTGAGATGCTTTATACCCTAATGGAATTACATCTGAATCTTGAAAAGGTAGACTTTTTCCTTGAATACACATAATATCATTATCTAAAACAGAATACAGATTTTGACTCATTTTATAACTTGTAACAGCATCATACAATCTATCTTTAGCATCAGTTGCTCCATTAACATAACCAACAACAGTTCTAGAAACTGGTCCATTAGTTGCATTTGAAACCAAATCTAACCATATACGGTTTTTCCCATTATCTGATTGTTCGTTTCTGTAAAACTGAGAATTATCATGAGACTTACTTCTCATCGAATTATTAAAAACAACAGCACTAGTAGCAGGAGCCGCACCTTCATTCATCATAACCATAAATGACTGACCTGAAGCAATATAACCATTAAACCCCCCTGGACCACTTGTGGTTGCTGTACCATTATGAACAATATAATCATTTGGTGTATAGTTATATAAATAACTATCATAATAAGGATCCGAATTTGAAGTTGACGGTAAAGTTGTACTTGTCCAAATTCTTACATTCCCATCAACATCAACATTTTCAGTTAAGAAAGCAAGAGCATCAATTGAAGAAGGATATGGATTACCAACTAAATTCCAGTTATCATCATATATAGTTCTTAAAACGCCATTCGGGCCGTTTGATCCAGCTCCAATATTGCTTCCTCTTTGAATTGGATATGAAATAATACCATTGTTTGGAACGCCTATAAAAGTTGCAGTCAAATTCTGAGGAGCTCCATTAGTAAATCCATTTGGACCACGTATAGCATATCCTTTTCCTCTAACCATATTTTCGTTGATTCTTTCCCATTTTCCTTGTCCTCCGTTTTGGTTTAATGAAACTGAATTCCAACCTAAAACAGAAGTAATTGGTGTGTCTGGAGAAACCGATGCAACTGGAAAATTAAGCACTGGTGAAGACCAATATACATAGTCATCTAAACGTAATTGAGTAGTTCGCTCTGCTGAAATATTTCCACTATTAGTTACTCCATCTGAAATTTGCACTAAAGATCCATCGTTTAAGACCTGTAATAAACCAAGTGGATTAACTATTACTTTATTTTGAATATTAACGTTTTTACCATTAGTTATAGATAAAGTATAGCCATTATTTACTTGTAAACTACAAGCATCAAAGCTTGGCAATATAGACATATCGTAATTACCATTAATAAATACATGTTTTGTAAAATCTGGCACTCCACCAGACCAAGTGGATCCATTCCAAACAGTTGAATTAGTATTAACCCCAGAATTTAAACTCTCTCCACAAATATTATTTACCGCTCTAATTCTAAAGTAAATAGCTGCATCTATAGGTAAAGAAGTTAATGTATAGGTCGTAATATTTCCTACGTTTAAACCATTAAAACCCGGTAAAAAAGTTGAAAAACCACTAGAAGTTGACACATCTAATTCAAAGCTATCAGCTCTTACTTGAGATACCCAATTAATTGTAAACGAATCACATGAAATTGGAACTATTGTAGGTCTTAAAGGTGTATTTAAATAACTAAAACTTGCTGTTGAAGAAAATCTACTTGAACAAGCACTAGTTACAGCTTGAATTCTGTAATAATATAAAATATTATGGCTTAAACCTGTTATTGTAAAACTTGTTACATTTCCTACATCCAAACCATTATAACCTGGCAAAATAGTAGAAAAATTACTTGCAGTAGAAACGTATAATAAATAACTTACTGCACCAACAACAGGATTCCAATTGGCATCAAATCGATCGCAATTTAAATTAGTTGGACTCGTAATTACTGGTGTTGAAAGTGGTGGACTAGCAATTGTCTCGATTGCTATTGAATTACTCGGAAAACTACAACTTCCCATTGCAGTAACTGCAGCAACAATTCTTCTGAAATAACGCATTCCTACAAGAGTTGTGCCGGGAGGAGAATAATTTTCTGTAGTTGCACCTGGAATATCAACAAACGTAATATTATCGGTTGATACTTGCCATTGATAAGCTATAGTTGGATTAACTCTAGACCCAACATAAGTGTAATTTGAACCATCAAGAACTCCTGGAGCTACATTATTACAAACCTGAGAATCCCCAATTAACGAAATTGTATTTGTTGTATTATCAAAACTAGCTAAACTAAATTCAACTACATTCTGACTACTATTTTCATAATAATCTAAAACCAACTCTGCATCACCATCTAAATAAATGAATACATTAAAATATTGCGTAGGAGATTGTTGTTTCCATTCATTAAAAACTAATTGATTATCAACATACAATCTAATTCCTTCATCACCTCTAAATCTAGCCATATAACACCCTGCAGGTCTGGTAGAACGCATTTTGTATCGAACAGCAAAAGTAGTTGTAGAAACAGAAGCTCTAACAACACCATTACTCATCACAGGAAAACAAGCTGTATTGCCTCCAAAATTCTCAGTAATACTTTCTGTTCCAACATTATAATACCCTAAATAATTATCAGAACTAAAAGGAAAAGATGAATCTGGAGTCAATGGCGATGTTACACCAGGAGGAAGTGTAAATTCCCCAGGAACAGGCGGAACTTCTATCCAATTATAAGCATGTCCAACCCATGTATTAGTTCCCCTAGTATTTTGATTATCAAAAGTATTCCCAACATTCACCAAACTTACTGTTATAGTTCTTCCAGAAACACTAGAAAAATTACAAGCATCAAATGACAAAACAATTTTGATTTGCCCGGAAAAAGGAGCCACCCAATTTGTTATAGAAGTTCCAGTTGCACCCGATGAAAATCCAATATTAACATTTGACATATTGAATAAATCTAAATTTTCAGTATTGGATGCATAAGCATTACCAACACTAAAATCATACGTAAAGCCCTGAATTACATCTAATAAAACAAAATTATTTCCTCTTGCATTAGATACATTTTGACTTTGAGACGGAGTAGCTATACAGAAAGATAACGTAGCACCATTTTGAGTAGCACCCGCAGGAAATGTACACTGTGAATAAGTATATAACGTGCCAAATAAAAGACACAGAAGTAGGTAAGAATTTTTCATTTTGCGATTAGGGATTGCAAAACCAAAAACTTAATTAAAGTTTGTGAAAAAAAATTATATTTTAATATTTTTTTATCTCATTATTTAAACAATTTTTAAGAATTTAGGGTTTTAGGGGTTTAAGAATTTAGGGTTTGAAAATCAAAAACAAATTTATATCAAATTGATTATTAATTCGATACAAAGATAAAAAAAAATAAATTAAAGTCTACACAAAGAAATTAAATTACTGTTAAAAAATTATTTGCGAATAGAAATTCTAGCGATTTGCGGAAAATGATCACTTTGAAAAAAAGTATCCAATGTAATAAACTGCTTTACCTCTATTGTTTTGTCAACAAGAATAAAATCTATCCTGGCTGGATAATATTTGAAATTATAAGATTTTCCAAAACCAGTTCCAGCTTCTTCAAAAGAATCTTTCATTTCACCTTTGATTGTTCTATAAACATATGAAAAGGCACTGTTATTTAAATCGCTGCAAATAATTTTAGGATAGGTGCAATTTTCAAAATGTTCTCTAATAATTTCAGATTGCTTTTGTTGTTTTCCAAAAGCAGCACTCAATCTTTTTAAAATAAATTTAGACTTTGCCTCATCTATTTTTTCATTAATATCGGCACTTATTTTAACTGATTGCAAATGAATACTATAAACCCTTAATGTATCTTTTCCTTTTAAGACATCCACAAAAATAGCATTGTTAAAGGAATTTGGAAATTTAATTTCTCCTTTATTAACAATCTTATAATTAGAATAAATAGCCTGACCATATTTTAATTTATCTCCATTCAAATTCACGTAAGAAAAGGGGTATTGACTAGGATTAAAATTGTCATTTGTAGTAAAATCTTGTAAACACAAGATATCTGGCGACTTATCTTTTATTAACTTAGAAATTTGCTCTGGAACATCTTTTTTAGGTAACCAATCATAAATATTAAACAATCTAACATTATATGACATTACCTTAAAATCACTTTCATTTTTAGGCAAATTAGTTTCCGAAAACTTATAAAAACGATTTACAAAAGTAATTCCCAATAACAATAAAATTCCAGATAATAACATTTGGCGTTTTAATTGCAAGAGCCAATACACGAAAAAGAAAAAGTTTAAAATTAAAAACAATGGCATTATAAGCGTCAACACACTTAAAAAAGGAAACGCTTTTGGCGCTAAAAAAGGCAACAAATACGCAAGAAAAGTCAATACAGCAAGAACTATATTAAAAAAGAACATTATTTTACTCAACCATGATTGTTTCTGCATCGGCTTATTTTCCTGCTTTAAATAGGAATTCCTTTTCTTCTTTTGTTAAACTATCATAACCCGATTTACTGATTTTATCTAAAATATCATCAATCTGTTTTTGTGTTACATCTTTATTCCCTTGAAACGAATTTATACCTTTTTTTGTTGTATTACGATGCACTTTTTTAAATGGTGTTTTCTTTTTTGGTTTGAAAAGATTTGCAAAACCATCTAATACAGCTGAAAATGGCTTCGTAACATCAGTACCCGATTGCAATAATTTTATGTAGATAAATCCGAATAAAGCTCCACCTAGATGTGCTAAATGTCCGCCTGTATTATCTAATGGCATTTGAATTAAATCAACCAATAAAATCACAAAAGCTACATGCCAAAGTTTTACAATCCCAATTAATGGAATACGAAGCAACATAAAAGGCGCATAAGTAGCAGTCGCGATTAAAATAGCCATAATAGCACCACTTGCTCCAACCAACAAACCTGATTTTCCAATAAAAATATACGAAAGAACAAATGTAATTCCAGAGAAAACTCCCCCTAAGACGTAAACTCCAAGTAACTGTTTATCTGTAAAATAAGTACTAAATAATCTTCCAGAAAAATGAAGCACCATCAGGTTAAAAAACAAATGTAAAAATCCACTATGAAAAAAATTAAACGTAATTAATGTCCAAGGTGTTCTAATAAACGTACCTATATCAGATGACAAAGCAATCCATGTTGGAATTTGAAATTGCCCAACAGAAAAACTATAAAAAAATACTAACGAAAACAAGAAGAAACCTATGTTCCAAAAGATTAACTTTTGCACCATACCTCCTGTTTTGTATTGTAATTTTAAATCGTCTAAAATATTCATATTTTTACTTTGCTCTTATTCTATTCTCTAAAAAACTATCTATCCCAACGGTTTTTATCAAACTGATTTTTCTTCCAATACCACATCATCACAAATCCAATTAAAGCACCACCTACGTGCGCAAAATGCGCAATATTTCCACCAAAAATACTATAACCTGTTACTCCTGAAAACAAATCTAACAGCACAATTACAGGAACAAAATATTTGGCTTTAATAGGAACAGGAATAAACATGAAAGCTAATTCGGCATTTGGAAACATAAAAGCAAAAGCTACTAACAAGCCATAAATTGCCCCCGAAGCCCCTACAGCCTGAGTGTTGAATGCATCTCCCATTTGATTCACATATTGCTGAAGCAAAAGAGTATCTGGAACATTAATATTTACACTTCCTCCTTTAATAAGGGTTTGAATATCAGCCATTGAAACACCATTCTGTAAAAGCATATTTTGTGCATCATGGAAATAATAATAATTTACTCCCGAATGAACCAATGCCGCTCCAATTCCACATGAAAGATAAAAAAACAAAAACTTTTTAGCCCCCCAAAAATGCTCTAAGGCACTTCCAAAAGAAATTAACGCAAACATATTAAAGAAAATATGCATCAAACTTCCATGCATAAACATGTGAGTTATCGGTTGCCAAAATTTAAAGCCATCACTTTCAAAATAATGTAGTGATAATAATTCATTGGCTTGTGGCACAAAATAACTTCCTATAAAAAATAAAACGTTAATAATTAATAACTGTTTTACGGTGTCGGTCATATTATTCATCATAGAGCAAATCTTTTATCTAAATCTTCTACCGTCAAGGTAATAAATGTGGGTTTTTGAAAAGGTGAAACATTAGGATCCTTACAAGCAAACAACGAATTTACTAAATTTTCTTGTTCCTTTACAGATAAGTAAGTTCCTGTTTTCACCGCCATACTTTTTGCCATCGATTTGGCAACACTATCACTTTGCGAAAAACTACTTTCTGGAATTTCATTTTGTAAATTATTGATTAACTCTTCCAACACAATTGAAACTTCGCTTTCTGACATTAAAATAGGCAATCCAGAAATCTGAACCGAATCTGATTTAAACACATCAAAAACAAATCCTGTATTTTCTAACGACGATTGCAGTTCTTTTAACAAAACCATTTCTTCCGAAGAAAAATACAATTCCAAAGGAAATAGCAATTGCTGGCTCGACGCTTTTTGAACCGTAATGCTTGTTAAAAATTGTTCGTATAAAACACGTTGGTGTGCTCTTCCTTGGTCAATTACTAACATGCCCGATTTTATAGCACTTACAATATATTTTTTATGAATTTGATAAGTTGAAGAAGATTTTGTTTCCTCAACCTCATCATCAAATAATTTTCCAGTTACTTCTTCGCTTTCAAATGAAAACTGTTCTAATTCTTGTGTTTCTTGCTTTAAACCAACATATAAACTTTCCCAATTCGCTGTTGACGCCTCTCTCTTGTAACTTCCAAAAGATGAAAGCGATTTAGCCGCTGGTTTATCATTAGCAAACGGATTAAAACTAGAATCGACTTGAATTGTAGGAAAATCGGCTTCTTTATCTTTGTATTGATACGGAGTATCTAAATTAGAATCACGCTCAAAATCTAAAACTGGTGCCACATTAAATTGACCCAAACTATGTTTTACAGCCGAACGTAAAATAGCATATAACGAATGTTCGTCATCAAATTTTATTTCAGTCTTGGTTGGATGTATGTTGATATCAATCGTATGCGGTGGCACTTGTAAATACAAGAAATAACTAGGTTGATTGCCTTCTTTTAACAAACCTTCATAAGCACTCATGATTGCATGATGCAAATAGGCGCTTTTGATATATCTATCATTTACAAAGAAAAACTGCTCACCTCTACTCTTTTTTGCAAAT
Source organism: Flavobacterium sp. (assembly GCA_044371865.1). Taxonomy (GTDB): domain Bacteria; phylum Bacteroidota; class Bacteroidia; order Flavobacteriales; family Flavobacteriaceae; genus Flavobacterium. Next base: position 402 of record JBILST010000033.1, on the reverse strand, counting down.
TCAGGTTTCCCTACAAATCCGGTAATATTAATTAGTTCCGTTTCTTCTGAAACGGGTACTAATTTTTCATTGGTTTTTCCACCAAAAATATTTACAATGCGTTGACGATAATTCGAACTTGGCAAATTATACAATTCACTTCCATTATGAATCAACGTAAATGAAATAGACGGATGTGCCATAGCTACCCGTTGGAATTCATCCATAACGTGACGAAACTCCACTGTTTCCGATTTCAAAAAATTTCTTCTTGCTGGAATATTAAAAAATAAGTTTTTAACTGCAAATGAAGTTCCTTTTGGCAAAACAGCAACATCTTGAGTTACTAATTTACTCCCTTCGATGACAATATGATTACCTAACTCTTCTTGATCTTGTTTGGTTTTCATTTCTACATGAGCA
>JBILST010000208.1:0-4200 GCA_044371865.1 Flavobacterium sp. | reverse complement strand
CAGGCAAGACCAATAACAGAAAGGCCATAACAAGTTTTAAGGTAGACTCAGAAACACCAATAACTGCAATAGTTTTAAAATCTTCAGTTGCGCGCAAAGAACCAATAAAAGGAATGGATATAATATTAAAAAACGAAATACCAGCAACAAATGTTAAGATATAATGAATAGAATCCTTTCGCTCTAATGGAATAGTTAAAAAATCATTTACATAATAAAAATTGATTCCCTGAATTACAGCCATAATAAGCACGCCATACACAAAGTGTATCAGTAAAGACGAAGAGAGAATATGAGCTAATTTATCAAAATTTTTAGCACCTAATGTCACCGCAATATAACGTTGTGTGGAGGCAGAGAGCGACCACGTAAAAAAAGTCAGCATGCCAACAAAACCAATAGTAAGGGTATAAACACCATAATCTTCAACACCTAAAACCCTTAACAACAAAGGAGTGGTAACCAAGGCAAGTGCCGCAGTAGAAAACTTTTGGGCATACACAATAATAGTATTGAATAAAATCCTATTAGCCGTTTTATTTTTTGATGATTTTTGAGCTACTTCCACGCGTGTTTTTTTTTTAAGCTAGCATTTTACGATAAACTTCCGTTCCCATTTCAAGTTGTTCTTGTATGGTAATAAAACGAGCAGTATCTCCCTTTAAAAAAGCCTCAACTTGCTTATAAAGACCCGGTTTATATACCTGGTCCAAAGAGTCGTCAAATACATGATTTTGAGGAGTAATAGTTCCTTTAGCTTGTATTAAAATACCTTCTAAAGGTTTCAAATAAATTTTATTTTTAGGGGTTAACAATTCAATACCCCAACGCCCAGCGCTTTCCCAATGTGATAAATAGGAAAAAACAACTCCTTTATCTGTTATACCAGCACCACTAAATATGGTTTTATCATGCCAATCTAAATTTCCTGATTTTGTATAAGCCGACCAATTAGTTGGTTTTCCAGCAAAGAAAAAAGCAAGATCAACCACATGAGTTGAATTTGCAAAAAACCAATTATTTAATACAGCAGGCACTTTTTTAGCCGGATCAATTTTATGGGTCCATTCAGTAAATTCAAAATTCAGGGCATCAAGACCGCCATCAGCTTTAATTAAGGCTTCTGTTTCTAAAACTGAGGCATAAAAACGTCTGTTATAAGCAACAAAAATAGTTGCTGCAAAAGGCATAAACACTTCTTTCAAACCCATAAGCTCGTCAATACTTACGGCAGCTGGTTTTTCTATCAAGATGGTAGTAATCGAATGAGCAATTAGCATTTTTAAACAGTCCGCTAAAGCTTCCGTTCCTGTAGCAAGAATAGCCGCTTGGTATTGATTTGGAGAAACAGTCGCCAGAAAGTTTTCAAGTCCTCCCGTAAGGGGCTGTATTCCAGTTTCAGTAAAAAAGGCAGCAGCTGAAGTCGCTCCACGACCAATGACCTGAAAAGGCACGCCTTGTCCTTGCAATACTTTTGCATAAGCCAAAGCCATGGGACCGGTTCCTATTAATAAAACAGGAGTATTGATTAAGTTATTGGACATTTTAATTCGTTTAAATTAGTAAGTGTATTGTATTTTTCTAATAAAGCGGTAATAAATATTTTATGCGAATGAGCCGCTTCTTCATAAGTAGGCAAAGCACAGGTATCATTTTCTAACAAGCTACTAAGTACTTGCGTAGTTAGATTACTTTGAAAATCCTGAAAAAAATCATTTTGACTTACAGCATAGTTGTTGGCTCCGTCAAAATGTAAAAAAGTTTTTGTACCGCCTTCTTGCACCAACCATCTGTGACCATTGGTTGCAACTTGTACAGTTAAAGGACCTCTTACACCTGGAAATGAGGAAATAGAAAAAGCATCGTTATTTTCCATCAAACCTGATAAGCTACCTGTAAATTCAACATATCCTTCACGTTTACTAGCTAAAAGTACAGTATCGATCCCTGCAGTTGAAATGCTTTTTAATTTAGAATGACTTAAAAAAGTAAATAAATCTATCATATGTAAAGCATTACATCCCAAATCCCAATTTTCTCCCGCAATGGAAAAAAAACTCCTACCTCCTGTTGCTTCAATCTGAGCAGCCACTTCAATATATGAAGGAGTTAATCTGCGTGGGTGATTAACAAATACTTTTACCGGATACTTTGAAATACAATCTTGAATCCTATCATACGCCGCAATCTCTTGAAAAAGAACCTTTTCCAAAACAAGATATTGCAAAGTAGTCTTTTCCAATAAATCGTGAGTAACAAATTCTCTTACATTGGAGTTGGTAGCCACGATTGCCAATGCTGCAGTGGAAGGAAATTGACTACTGTTATTGATAAAATACAATGTGTGAGGATGTTCTATTTCATCAGCACGTTCCCTTGATGTTTGCAAGGCTGCTTCAGAAGGATCTGAAACATAGATAGAAAGTGGCACTTTAGTGTATTTCAGAATTCCTTGCAAATGGCGACTTCCTAATTGACCCGCCCCGATTATAATGATGTTTTTCATTTGAATTATTCGTTTTTAACTATACTATTTCATAAGGTAATTTTTCCCTACTCCAATTGATATCTCCTTTTAAATGTTTCGCTGGCAAACCACCTAAAATAGTGTGATCCTCAAACGAAGTACTACCCACATAGGCTCGGGAAGCTACAATACAATTATTTCCAACAACGGCCCCTTTTGAAATATAAGCATTATTTCCAATCCAAACATGATTTTTTACAACAATGCTTTTGGGTGGATTGATGCGTTTATGGGTTACAGTGGAAAGTATAGAATGGTAGTCGCTTGTATTCATTACAATATCCCTACTTAACATGCAATCGGAACCTATTGCAATAGAAGTATTTCCTTCGCCAATAATCAAATTGGCACTACCTATTGTAGTATTATCCCCCACAGTAATAGCACCATCACTACCTTCTATAGTAAAAATAGCGTACTCATAAACCATTATTTTTTCTTCTAAACAAATGTGGTTATTACTCCCCATAATGTTTATAGTCGTGTTTTTTAAGCGACAATTAGGATGAATAGTAAGGGTATTATTGTGACCAATTATTTTTATTCGAACCTTTTTTCGCAATACTCCAGCTCCAAAATGAACTGTATTATTTCGTCCTTTTATAGAAGTAGTGTTTTTAAAGAAATAACGTAAGTTTCCTATATTTACAAATAACGTATATAAAGTAGGATGGTTTAAAATTTTCCTTTTTAATTCAGTATTCATTATTTTCAATTAAAATTTTAAAATAATAGAAGCAATTAATTTGTAGCAAATGGTTAATACCAATAGCTAGTCTTCACGATATTTTTCTAAGTTTCCTAATTCAAAATGATCTAAAACCGCTCTAAGTTGAACATCATTGCCGTTTCCAAGTGAATTATAATTCAATAACCTAACCGCACCACTTTTAGAAATGGCAATCATATCTTTGTTAAATGTACTATTAGAAGCTACAGAAACATGCATTCTAAAAGCATTAATAGTCAACCACATATCATCAGCAAACTTACATTTCTCCATAAATATTGACGCATCAAAAAAAGGTGCATCAAAAATACTTGGCGGATATAAAACCCCACTAACTCCCGTTAATAAATAAGCACCATTAACACTATCTTTTGGGCTATAATTATGAGACCATTGACGATAAGGTAGAATTTGATGCTCTTTAAATGCTATTTTATGAATTCGATTAGAGGCTATTGAATTGGGATATTCCTCATGTATTTTCATCAAATTAGCAACCAAAGTTTCAGGATAATAACAGTCGTCATCTACGGTAATAACATACGAGTTAGGATATTCTTTTAAAGCATAATAATATTTAGTATGTGAACGCAAGTCTTCAACTAATTTAATTTCCAAACCTCTATTCATTTGCTGTTTAAGCGACAATGGAAGGGTATCTAGTTCAAATTGTTCTTTATCCAACCATAAAATTATTTTATCTACTTGATAGGTTTGACGAAACAAACATTCTACTACTATCCAAACATCGGCTATGCGTGCTGGAAACGAGGTAAATGAAATGATTAGCTCCTTCTCACGCGGTTCTTGACGAACCCCCATAGGATAGTTTCCTTGTGTCTTTAAAAAATAATTAGGAACCGTTCTATCTAAAATACGCTTGATGATTCTAGCAGCTAAACGATTGATTATTTTAGTAAAAATACCAAAACTTCGATCGTGT
>JBILST010000031.1:0-14167 GCA_044371865.1 Flavobacterium sp. | reverse complement strand
AGAAATTTTGGTAAAAAAAAGAATCGTATCAAACTCATTAAGCACACATTTTTTAGAAAAAAGAAGTCATAAATCTAAACAGTTAAATCGTTCAACATTGTTGATCTTAAATAAAGCATATCAACTAAATCAATCCAAGGAAGAACACAAAGCATTATTAGGTCGAATCCGATTTGAATTTTATAAATTTTTGAAATCAAGAAATTTCAATCTATTAACAAAACTAATCCTATTAGAAATTAAAGTTCATTTAAAAATACTACTATAATTAGCTATTAATCTTCTTTCTTAGCTTAACGAATGAATACATTGTAGAAACGCAAAACAGAACAATAATTATAGGATTTGTATACGCGAAATCGAACCATGTAAACGAAATCAAAGCTATTAATCCAAACAAAACTGAAATTCCTATCATTTGTTTTGTTTCGCTAGAATAATAAAATTGGTAGTTTTTTGAAACTGTAAATAAGTTATAAAAAAATGACACCAAAAACATTAGTGAAAAAGCAATTCCTAACCCAATTAATCCATAATAATAGGTCAATACAACTGAACAAATAACATTTATAAAATCACTTAAAAGGTTTTGTTTAAAAAACAATTTCTTGTTTCCTTTCACTAATGAAATAAACCCTATTGGCCAAGCGATCGTTTTCAATATCAAACCAAATAAAGCTATTTTTAACACCACAAGAACATCAAGAAAATTAGTTGAATATAGAATTACAATTATTTGCGGAGCAAACAAATACATTCCTAAAACTAATGGTAGAACAATAAGGAGTGCAAATTGTGTTTGTTGATTGATGTATTTTTCAAATTGTAGCTTATCGTTTTCTAAATTACAAAGTTGGGGGTAAAAGTTATTAGACATTACTACAAAAATCAAACTCAAATACCCAATTAAAATTGTTTGGCTTACCTGAAAAATACCCAATGCTTCAAACGATAAAAAGTCTTTCAAAAAAAGACGAATTAAATAATACGCAACTTGATTTATCAAAGTACCTATTGATAAGACTACTCCCAATTTAGCCATTGGTAGACCTTCAAAAAAAGCTTCTTTTATTGAAATAGAATATGAGCTTATTTCATTGATTGGTTTGTAAAAATGAATTAATATGAATGAAAAAAGTGCCGAAAATAAAATAGCCATTGCAACACCATCTATACCAAAAAAATAATAGCAAAATAAAGCTGAGACCATTTGAATCATGGCACTCCAAACTTGAATTGCTACCATTTTTTTTAATTCTCTTTTTCCTTGAAGAATAGCCATTTTAGCTGAGAACACTGAAAAAAATATAAAATACAAGACTAATGATGAAAACCAAATGAACGAAGCATTTTCTGGATAAAAATCTTTAAAAAAAAAGTAGGATACGATAGCAAAAAAAACGCCTCCTATTAAACCCGAAAATAATGACCAATAATGAATAATTTTTATTTTCCGTATTTCATTAATAGCATCTGATTCATTTGTTAATAAAGCAATCTCCCTAACACTACTTGCTGGAATCCCAAAATTAACAAACCCATATATTACGCTCAATAAATTTTCAACCAATCCGATGATTCCCACACCAATGGTTCCTAAATACAAAGCTGCAAATTTATTCACAACTATTTTTGCTGCAATTTTTACAACGTGAGAAACACCAAAGATTCCGGTGCTTTTTAAAATAGAAAAGTGAAAATTTTTATCTTGCATATGATTTTAATGGCAACTAACTTAATTCAACTCTCTAATCACTTTTGCTGGATTACCAGCCGCAATAGAATTTGAAAGAATAGATTTTGTAACAATACTTCCACTTCCTATAACAGAATTATCGCCAATAGAAACGCCTTTTAAAACGGTAACATTATCACCAATAAAAACATTATTTCCAATACGTATTGGAGCAGAATTTGGGGTGTCAATTTTACGTTTCTCAACGGCTAAATTATGCCCATCATTATCTAGGAAAGAACAATTAATTCCAACTAATACATCATTTCCAAATTCAATTTTATCTATGGCGTCAATTGTGCAATTGTTATTGAAATAATTATTATCTCCAAAAACAACAACAGAACTTGAATTTCTTGCTTCAATATAATTGTAAGTTGAATAAAACCCCGCAGAATCTTTGTATCCGAATTTACAATTTAACCCAAATACAATTTTCCCTTTTCCGCTTAAAAGTAAAGGTTGATTTTTTATTGGTTTTCCAGAAATATTCTCACACTCTGTAAGCCATTGATATTTCAAAATGCGAAGCTTTACAAAAGCGAACTGTTTCAATTGATGTAAAATTCCCATTTAATAATTGTTTAAAGTTGTGATAATATGTTGTACCTCTGAAACATTTAACCCTGAATTCAATGGAATACTCAAAACCTCATCATGGATTTTTTCAGTGATTGGAAACGATAAATTATTCCAATCTGATAAAGCTTTTTGTTTGTGTGGTGGAATTGGATAATGAATCATGGTCTCAATTCCGTTATCTTTTAAAAAATGCTGTAATGCTAATCGATTGGAAGTTCGAATGACAAATAAATGAAATACATGATTTTGAGACAAATCCCAATTTGGTAATGTAATTTTCTCATTTTTAATTTCCGAAAGATAGCGTTTTGCCATATTTCTACGAAATTCATTTTCAGCATCTAATTGCTTTAATTTAATATTTAAAAAAGCCGCTTGCAATTCGTCTAAACGAGAATTTACACCAATAATTTCATTTTCATACTTAACTTTCGAACCATAATTTCGCATTGAAAACAATACTTCTGCTAGTTCATCATCATTAGTAGTAATAGCACCACCATCGCCTAAAGCACCAAGATTTTTTCCTGGATAAAAACTATAGGCTGTTGGGTGATGGGTGATGGGTGATAATGGGTGTTGAGATGCTGAAACAAGTTCAGCATGACAATCTGTATTTGACAACTGTAACTGATTACTATCCACTGAACACTGAACACTAAATCTTGCGCCATGAGCTTGAGCTGCATCTTCAACAACCAACAAATTATACTTTTTAGCTATTTCATTAATAGTTTTCATTTCGCACAATTGCCCGTAAAGATGAACCGGTAAAATAGCTTTAGTTTTAGAAGTTATTTTAGCTTCAATTTCTTCTGGATTTATATTGAAAGTTTCTAATCTTGGCTCAACCAAAACCGGAACTAAATCAGCTTGTAAAACAGCTAAAATACTTGCAATATAAGTATTTGCTGGTACAATAACTTCATCGCCTTTTTGTAACTTTCCTAAATGAATATATGCTTTAAAAATCAGCACTAAAGCATCTAAACCATTCCCTACACCTATGCAGTGCTTGGTTCCACAATAAGTTGCAAAATCAGTTTCAAATTGTTTAACTTCACTTCCTAATATGTACCAACCAACTTCTAAAAACTGCTTCATTTTGTCTTGAAAAGCAGCTTCAAAAGGTTGGTTAATTTTTTTTAAACTAAGGAAATGTATCATATTAAAACGTTTTCTAAAAGTGGATAATTTTTAGTTTCAATTTCATAGAAATTTTGAACTATTGTTCTTGCTCCAAAACCTTCTTTCCAAAACAACAATCCTTGATTGATATTTTGTCCTTGGTTTTCATTGGAAATTCCGAAATCAAAATACTTTTTATTACGAAACGTATAAGTTATTAATCTGTTGTGTAAAAAGTCTAAACTACCAGTTGCATTTTTTGAATCATCAGCCGAAATATATTGCGAATGTGCCACAAAATCACTTTCAAAAACAGTAGTTCCAGCTATGATTTTCCCCTCTTTATATACATTAAATTGTCTGATATTATTTGGAAACTTAGATTTCAAATACGTTATCTCTTCTAGTGAATGAACTGGTTTTGTCTTGAATTTTTGTTCTAAATTAGGAATTAATATTTCATTCCAAAAAGCAGCAAAATCATGCTCTTCTTTGAATTCTAAACCTAAATCGGTTCCTCTTTTTATCCCTTCAGCTCTACTACTTGTAAATTCAAAATCAGTTTCTAAATCAACAACCGACAAACTATCTCTTCTGGTTAATTTAGCGTTTAATATAAAACTCAAATATTCCATTTCATCTGAAGACGATTCATGATAAATAGTTGGTAATTGCTTTAAATTAAAAGATAAAATTGCATTTTCATTCAAAAACTTCAATAAAGAATACATCATTTCAACTACATCTTGCATTTTTGAGTTTTGATTTAAAATCAAACCTCCGTAAGTCAATCCTTGATGTGAATGCAAAACATCTTCTACTCTATTAGCAGGTAAAATAGCTTTAAGAATATTCTTTTCATCAAAAATAAGAAGCGAAAAATCTTGAAATCTATCTTGATGATATTCCATAAAATCACGATGAAACAAGAAAGTAGCATTCTTTGCTTGCGCTACAAATTCATTCCATAATGAACGATTTTCAGATTTATATTTTTGGACGTGATATTTTTTCAAAATTTCATTTTAAAGCGGAAAATTACTAATTTTTTTGGTGTTACGATTTTAATAATTCAATTTTTAAAAAAAATATAGTAAATTAGAACCAAATTTTCACAAAATCAATATGTTGAAAAAATTACTTTGTCTCATTTTTCTATTAGGAGTTCTATTACCTACTTTTACAAAAGGTCAAGATATTTCGTTGTTTACTCAAGTAAATGGAAGATACGATTTTACATTTGTGGGAAACACAATGAATATAGCTGAAAATAATCCCACTAATTTTTATGTAACCAATACTTCGTCATCTGCCACACTAAATTTAGGTCCGAGTGACACAATTATTAGAGCTTATTTATATTGGGCAGGCAGTGGAGATGGTGATTTTGAAGTTGATTTAAACGGAACACTAATTACGCCTGATAGGACTTTTTCGCATTCAAGATTTTTTAATCCTAATACGTTTACTTACTTCAGTGCTTTTAAAGATATTACAACTTTAGTTCAAACAACAGGAAATGGAACTTACACACTTTCTAATTTAGACATTTCTCCTTTTGTAGCTCTTCATTACAGTAGAAAGACAAATTTTGCAGGTTGGGCAATTTTAATAGTATATGAAAATCCGAGTTTAACATTAAATCAATTAAACATTTATGATGGTTTACAAGGTGTTCCTGATGCCTTACAAATAAATTTAACTAATTTATACGTACTTAACAATGCCAATGCTAAAGCAGGATTTATAGCTTGGGAAGGAGATTCACAACTAGCAACAGAAAATTTTACTGTAAATGGCACTGTAATTAGTAATCCCTTTAACCCACCGAATAATGTATTTAATAGCACTAATTCGGTTACAGGTTCCAACCAGTTATATAATATGGATTTGGATATTTACGAAATTGATAGTTATATTTCTATTGGAGACACGAGTGCTTCAATAGCTTTAACTTCTTTTCAAGATTTTATAATGATTAACACCGTAGTTACAAAACTAAACAGTCAATTACCAGATGCTACTATTGTATTAGAAAATCCGATTTCCACTTGTAATTCCAGAGAAGTCACAATTGATTTTACAGTTTCAAATTTGAATAGCACAGAAGTTTTACAAGCCAATACTCCAATCACTTTTTATGTTGGAACACAAGTAATAGCAACTGCATACACTCAAAACATAATTCCAATTGGAGGTAGCGAAAATGGAAACATAACTTTAGCTATTCCAAGTTCTATTCCACTAAATTTTTCATTACTAGCTGTTGTTGACGATACTGGAAATGGTTCTGGAATTGTAACAGAACTATTAGAAAACAATAACACTTTCCAAATTGATATTGAACTTACGGTTTCTCCAACTTTCAATGATTTAAATTCGATAACTACTTGTAATCTTGGTTTAACTCGAGGTATTTTTGATTTTTCAAGTTATTCTGAGTTAGTTAAAACAAATTCAAGTCATATTGTTTCATTTCATGAAAGTTATGATGATGCGTTACAAAATATTAATCCAATAACAAATACTTCAAACTACGAAGCACTAACCACACCAAAAGAAATTTTTGTTCGTATTGATAATGGTTGCTTTTCTGTAACTTCATTCTTTTTGTTAACCGAAAACTGCCCTCCAACTGTTTACAATGCTGTTTCACCAAATAATGACACCACGAATGATACTTTTTTCATTGATGGATTAAGAGATGTATTTGTGAATTTTGAATTATTAATCTACAACCGTTGGGGGAAACATTTATGGACTGGAAACAATAATAAACCTGACTGGGATGGCTATGTTCAAGATGGCGTAAGTAGTACAATTGCTCCAGACGGAACCTATTATTACATACTTTATTTGAATGACCCAAATTATCCTGAACCACTAACAGGATATAATCTTCTTACAAAAAAGTTAAAATTTCTTAAATAAGCATTTGAGAATTTTATAATTGAAGATAATTTTTATCTTTATACTTTACTAAACTAAAAATCATGAGATACTTATCATTATTGTTGGTATTCTTGCTTTCCTTTTCAGCGAATTCGCAAGAATATTTTCCTAAAAATGATGGCGTAAAACAAAGTTTCAAGAACTTTACCGCTATTACAAACGCCACAATTTACGTATCAGCAACGCAAAAAATTGAAAAAGCTACGCTGTTAATCAAAGAAAACAAAATTATTGAAGTTGGAACAAATGTTTCCATTCCAAAAGGAGCTACTATAGTAGATGCTACAGGAAAAATAATTTATCCTTCGTTTATTGAATTGTATAGCGAATTTGGAATCAGCAAACCTACTCCAAGACCTAATGGGAATTTTACACCGCAATACGATACCAACCGCGAAGGCTATTACTGGAATGACCATATAAAACCAGAATACAATGCATTTGAAAACTTAAACTATGATTCAAAATCAGCAGGAAGTTTAAGAGAAGTTGGTTTTGGAACCGTTTTAAGTCACCATAATGATGGTGTAATTGCTGGTACAGGTTTACTTTGGACCTTAAATGATTTTGGAACCAATGCCGATAGAATTGTAAAAGATAAAGTTTCACAACATTTTACATTCAGTAGAAGTAAATTCACCAAACAAAGTTATCCGTCTTCTATGATGGGAAGTATGGCTTTAATTCGCCAAGTATTTCATGATGCTAAATGGTACGGACAAGGAAATGCAACTAACAAAGATTTATCGTTAGAAGCTTTCAATGCTAATAAATCATTACTACAAATTTTCAACGCAGGTGATAAATTAAATGATTTAAGAGCTGATAAATTAGGTGATGAATTCGGAGTGAAATACCTTATTAAAGGTGGTGGAAACGAATTTGAGCGCATTGACGAAATCAAAAAATCAGGAGCTACTTATATTATTCCATTGAATTTTCCTGATGCATATGACGTTTCTGATCCATATTTAGCGCAACAAGTGAGCTTAAGCGATATGAAATTTTGGAATCAAGCACCTTTCAACTTGAAAATTTTAGCGGAGAACAATGTTTCATTTGTTCTTACTTCTTCCGATTTAAAAGACACAAAATCTTTTTTATCTAATTTAAGAAAAGCGGTTTTATATGGCTTACCAAAAGACAAAGCGTTATTAGCTTTAACAGAAACACCTGCAAAATTGGTCAATCAATTTGACAAAGTAGGTTCCATTTCTAAAGGGAAATTCGCCAATTTTATAATCGTATCAGGTGATATTTTTGATGACAAAAGTAACATCTTAGAAAACTGGGTACAAGGAAATCGAAATGTCATCGATAAAATAAACCCAACCGATATCAGAGGAACCTATGATTTAACATTCGACAACCAAAAATTCGAATTAAAAATTGAAGGTGAAACTTCAAAATTTGAAGCAAAAGCAATTAAAGACAGTATCAACTTTGGCACAAAAATTCAGTTTAATGACCCTTGGGTGAATTTGGTAATCAAAAATCAAGATACTACAAAAGCAAATTTCGTGAGACTTTCTGGAACTTTTGTTAAAGATATGATGCAAGGAAAAGCCGTTTTAGAAAATGGAAACGAAACTTCATGGACTGCTACTAAAAGAGCGGTAGAAGTTAAAGAAGATAAAAAGAAAGAAGATAAAAAAGACGAACCAAAAGTGCCGTCAATGTATTCGGTAACTTTCCCTAATATTTCTTTTGGAAACGACGAAAAACCAAAACAAGAAACCATTTTATTCAAAAATGTAACGGTTTGGACGGGTGAAAAAGAGGGAATTTTAAAAGAAACCGATGTTTTAATTCAAAACGGTAAAATTGCCAAAATTGGTAAAAACTTACCTTCTTCTGGAGCAAAAGTTGTGGACGGAACTGGCAAACACTTAACTGCCGGAATCATTGACGAACATTCGCACATTGCCATTTCAAATGGAGTAAACGAAGGCGGACAAAATTCATCTGCAGAAGTTACGATTGAAGATGTGGTAAATTCAGAAGACATCAACATTTATAGAAATTTAGCTGGTGGAGTTACTTCGGCTAACTTATTACATGGTTCAGCAAATCCTATTGGGGGTCGTGCAGCTTTCATTAAGTTAAAATGGGGTTATTCTCCAGATGAAATGTTAGTGAAAGATGCTCCTAAATACATCAAATTTGCTTTGGGTGAAAACGTAAAACAATCCAACTGGGGCGATTTTTCACGTAACCGTTTCCCGCAATCACGTATGGGTGTAGAGCAAGTTTACGAAGATTATTTTACCAGAGCCATCGAATATAAAAATGAATGGGATGCCTACAAATCAGGGAAAGGTAAAAACAAAGTTATGCCAAGATTTGATGTAGAAATGGAAGTTTTAGGCGAAATTTTAGCTAAAAAACGTTTCATCACTTGTCACTCTTACGTGCAATCAGAAATCAATATGTTGATAAAATTAGCTGAGCGTTACGGGTTTAAAATTCAAACATTCACTCACATTTTAGAAGGATATAAATTAGCGGATAAAATGTCGGCTCACGGTGTTGCTGGTTCAACATTTGCCGATTGGTGGGCTTATAAATACGAAGTTAACGATGCAATTCCATACAATGCTTCTATCATGATGAATGAAGGTGTAAAAGTTTCTATCAATTCAGATGATGCTGAAATGTCAAGACGTTTGAATCAAGAAGCTGCTAAAACAGTTAAATACGGAAATGTAACGGAAGAAGAAGCTTGGAACTTCGTAACCTTAAATCCAGCAAAAATTCTTCAAGTAGATAATAAAGTAGGAAGTATCAAAGTAGGAAAAGATGCCGATGTAGTACTTTGGTCAGACAGTCCGTTATCAATATACACAAGAGCTGAAAAAACGTTAGTAGATGGAATCATTTTCTACGATTTAGAAAAAGAGCAAGAAGTGTTGAACCAAATTCAAAAAGAAAGAGCCGATTTGATTAACATCCTATTAGACGCAAAAAACAAAGGAATGAAAACGCAATTGCCTAAGAAAAAAGAAAATGGTCACTACCACTGTGATACTTTAGGTGAATATTGCAAAGAGTCTCACTATAAATACAATTAATGATGAAAAAATATATAGTTCTTTTATTTATTTCTTTGTTTGGTTTTGCCCAACAAACGCCTGCACCAAAACAAAGCAAATCGATTTTAATCATAGGTGCAAAAGCACATTTAGGAAACGGACAAGTAATCGAGAATAGTTTAATTTCGATTATTGATGGAAAAATTGCCAACATTGGCGATGCCACTGTAATGAAACCAGCTAAACACGATATTGTGATAGAAGCTTCTGGAAAACATGTTTATCCTGGATTCATTGCACCAAATTCAACATTAGGTTTAGTAGAAATTGATGCAGTTAGAGCTTCAGATGATGAAAGTGAAATTGGCGAATTCAATCCGCACGTAAGAAGTATTATTGCTTATAATGCCGAATCTAAATTGGTAGAAACTACTCGACCAAATGGTGTTTTATTAGCACAAATTTCACCTAGAGGTGGAAGAATTGCTGGAACATCTTCAATCGTACAATTAGATGCCTGGAACTGGGAAGACGCTGCTATCAAAACTGATGATGGAATTCACTTAAACTGGCCAAGAAGTTATTCAAGAGCTGGCTGGTGGGCAGAGCCAGGTGGAATTGAAATGAACAAAAACTACGAACCACAAGTAAAAGCAATTCAAGAGTATTTCGACAATGCTTTTGCTTATTTAGGAAGCAAAAATGCTAAAAAAGATATTCCTTATGAAGCTATGAAAGGCTTACAATCGGGTGAAAAAACCTTGTATGTAAATGCAAATGGCGAAAAAGAAATCATTGATGCGGTTTTATTCAAAAAGAAGAACAACATCAAAAAGATGACGATTGTTGGCGGTTATTATGCTTTTAAAGTAGCTAATTTATTAAAAGAAAACAGCGTTTCTGTTTTATTAAAACGAGTGCACGATTTACCTTTATTAGAAGACGAAGATGTAAATTTACCTTATAAAAATGCCAAATTACTAGTTGATGCAGGTGTTTTAGTTGGGTTACAAAATGCAGGCGACATGGAACGTATGCAAACTAGAAACCTTCCTTTCTACGCTGGAACTTGCGCTGCTTGGGGACTTTCAAAAGAACAAGCGTTGCAATTAATTACTGGTAATTCAGCTAAAATATTAGGAATTGACAATTTATACGGAACCTTAGAATCTGGAAAAAGTGCCACATTATTTATTTCTGAAGGTGATGCTTTAGATATGAAAACGAATGTTATTTCATTCGCTTTTATTGATGGAAGACAAATCAGTTTAGAAAGTCATCATACCGAATTGTACGAACGATACAAAGGAAAATTCGAACAACAAAAAAAATAACACCAAAAGCCTTTCAGTAAATGAGAGGCTTTTTTGTATTTTTGCCACATAATTTCTATTTCATGAAACAAATCACCTCGGTTCAAAATCCGTATATAAAATCGTTAGTTCAATTGCAAGAAAAAGCCAAAGTTCGTAAGCAAACCGGTACTTTTTTAATTGAAGGAAAACGTGAAATTGAATTAGCACTAAAAGGTGGTTATGAATTAGAAACCATTCTGTTTTTACCTGAAATTATTTCGGAAATAGAAATAAAAAACCTTCTCAAATCTGGCGAAGTTGAACTTATCGAAATTTCAAAAGAAGTCTATCAAAAGTTAGCCTATCGCGATACTACTGAAGGAATTTTAGCCATTGCGAAAACAAAATCGTTAGCCTTATCCGATTTAAAATTATCTAAAAACCCATTGATTTTAATTGGAGAATCATTAGAAAAACCAGGAAACGTAGGCGCTATTTTAAGAACCGCTGATGCCGCAAACATTGATGCCGTTATTATCGCTAATCCAAAAAGCGATTTATACAATCCAAACATCGTTCGCTCGAGCGTAGGTTGTTTGTTTACCCGTCAAATTGCTGTTGGAACTACAGAAGAAGTTATTGCTTATTTGAAAGCGAATAACATTAATATTTATTCGGCAACTTTACAAGATTCAACTGAATATCATACACAAGACTACACTACTCCTACTGCTTTAGTTGTAGGAACCGAAGCTACAGGTTTATCCGAAAAATGGCGAACTGAAAGTACTAAAAACATCATCATTCCAATGCAAGGCGAAATCGATTCGATGAATGTTTCAGTTGCAGCAGCTATTTTACTATTCGAAGCCAAAAGACAAAGACAATTTCAATAACAATCCCGAAGCTTCGGGACAAAATTCAACTTCAAATCTTTGTTCTTTATTCTTTTCTCTATTTTCTCTATTGCACAATTAGAAAAAATACTATACTTTTAGGTTGTTAAAGAAAATGTATGACAGAGTTAGAATTAGAAGCCGAAAACAAAGCCATAGCGCAAGAATATAAAGAATTACTTCGCATCAGTTATCAAACCCTTACTGATGAAGACAAAAAAATCATTCGTAAAGCATTTGATGTAGCTGTTGATGCTCATAAAGACCAACGAAGAAAATCGGGTGAAGCCTATATTTTTCATCCCATTGCTGTGGCCAAAATTGTGGCACGCGATATTGGTTTGGGAGCTACTTCCATTGCTGCTGCATTAATGCACGATGTAGTTGAAGATACTGACATTACTGTTCAGGACATTGAAAAAATGTTCAATCCCAAGATTGCACAATTAGTTGAAGGACTAACTAAAATTGCCAAAGTTAAAACCGACCAAGAAATTTCAATGCAAGCGGAAAACTTCCGTAAAATGCTATTGACCTTAAATGACGATGTTCGGGTAATTATTATTAAAATCGCTGATAGATTGCACAATATGCAAACTATGGGAAGCATGGCAGATTACAAACAAGCCAAAATTGCTTCTGAAACCTTATATATTTATGCTCCACTAGCCCACCGTTTAGGCTTATACAACATAAAATCGCAATTAGAAGATTTAGGATTAAAATATACCGAACCTGAAGTTTACAACGATATTGTTAGTAAGATTAAAGAAACCAAAGAAGAGCAAGACTCCTATATTAAATCTATTTCTGATGTTTTGAGTAAATCAATGGTAGAGGAAGGAATTGAATTTACAATTAAAGGTCGACCAAAGTCAATTTATTCTATACGAAGAAAGATGAAGGTGCAAGGCGTTACTTTTGATGAAGTATATGATAAATTTGCTTTACGCATAATTTACAAAGCCAATCAACATGATGAAAAATTTATTGCTTGGAAAATTTACTCCGTTGTAACAGACCATTATCGTCCATCTCCAAGTCGATTACGCGATTGGATTTCATCACCAAAATCATCAGGTTACGAAGCATTGCACATAACCGTAATGGGACCAAAAGGTCGTTGGGTAGAAATTCAGGTGCGCAGCGAACGCATGGACGAAATTGCAGAAAAAGGCTATGCAGCGCACTACAAATATAAAAACGGCGCAACAGAAGAACATGGGTTAGAAATTTGGCTGAACCAATTGAAAGAAGCTTTAGAAAATTCTAGTGCCAATGCAGTTGATTTCGTTGAAGACTTCAAGCTGAATTTATATGCTAAAGAAATTTATGTATTTACCCCAAAGGGCGAAATTAAATCGTTACCTAAAGGCGCTACTTCATTAGACTTCGCGTTTAGTATTCACTCGGAAATAGGCGTAAAAACTAGAGGAACAAGGGTTAACGGAAAATTAGTTCCTTTGAACCATGTTTTAAATAGTGGTGATCAGGTGGAAATTATAACTTCTGCGAATCAAAAACCAACTTCGCAATGGTTAGATTATGTTACTACCTCGAGAGCCAAAAATAAAATTAAAAATGTTCTAAATGAAAATACTAAAAAAATTGCTGAAGACGGTAAAGAAATTCTTACCCGAAAATTACGCCATTTAAAAATTACACTTAACGAAAACACAACCAATGAATTAGTTAATTATTTTAAATTTCAAACTAGTTTAGATTTATATTACCGTGCTGGAATTGGCGCAATCGAAAACCAACAATTAAAAGAATTTGCGGCACAAAAAAGTAATACGTTGGTAAATTTCTTTAAGAAAACCATAAAGCGTTCACCTACTAATCAACCAGAGCAAATTAACAAAAATGAAATCAGTAAAAAATATGATTTACTGGTATTTGGTTCAGAACAAGATAAACTTGATTATAAATTATCCAGCTGTTGTAACCCAATCCCAGGAGACGAAGTATTTGGTTTTGTTAGTATCAATGAAGGAATTAAAGTGCACAAAAAAGATTGTCCAAATGCTATAAGCATGCAGTCTAACTATGCATACAGAATTATTCAAGCAAAATGGATAGACTCCTCACAAGAAGAATTTAAAGCTATTTTAAAAATTACTGGAATGGATATTTTAGGATTAACTAATGATTTAACCAAAGTTATTTCAAACCAAATGAATGTTAATATTCAAAGTATTTCTTTAAGTAGTGAAGCTGGAATTTTTAACGGACAAGTAGCAGTTGTAGTTCAAAATAATACGATTCTTAAAAAACTGATAGAAAACATCAAAAAAGTGGATGGAGTTGATAAGGTAATAAGGGTTTATAATAATTAACAAAAGTTAATAACTAAAATACCATCTATTAAATTTAGACTTTTTTACAATGCAAAAATAACACTATCTTTGCAATTATTTGATTAACCAAAACAATGGAAAACAAAAATCAGGAAATTGTAAAAAATGTTTTTACTAAATATTTAGAAGAAAAAGCACACCGTAAAACACCAGAACGTTTTGCAATTCTTCAGGAAATTTACAATGC
>JBILST010000207.1:0-4237 GCA_044371865.1 Flavobacterium sp. | reverse complement strand
TATCTCTTCTTCTGTTCTACCACGTAAGTATTTTTCTTGACGAATAATAATATGATCAAACATTCTAGCGGCAATCATAGCGCATTCTTTAATGTCTTCATCTCTTCGGTCACCAACTCCTGCAATTATTCCGATTTTTTTAGTAGCTTCTACAGAAGACAAATATTCTTCCACCCCACGATAACCAGCAGGATTGTGAGCAAAATCAATCAATACTTTAAATTTCTTGAATTCGAAAATATTCATTCTTCCTGGTGTTTGAGCTGCACTTGGAATAAATGTTTGTAATGATAAGCTAATGTCTTCGGTCTTGAATCCTTGTAAATAAGCGGCTAAAGTAGCTGCTAAAACATTCGCAATCATGAATTTTGCTTTTCCACCTAAAGTCAACGGAACGTGAGTAGCTCTTTCCACTCTAATTTTCCATTCTCCTTTTTTAATAGTGATAAAACCATTTTCATAAACTGCTACAATTTTACCCTCCTTTGCTAATTGTTTAGCAGTGGCTGAATTCTCATCCATACTAAAATAAGCAATATTGCAACTTAAATCTTTAACTAGTTTCATGCAATATTCGTCTTCAGCATTTAAGATTGCCCAACCATCTTTTTTGATGCTTTTCACAACTGTAGCTTTTACTCGCGCTAAATCATCTAAAGTATCAATATCATTCAATCCTAAATGATCTTCTTGAATGTTGGTGATAATTCCAATATCGCAACGACTAAATCCTAAACCTGCTCTTAAAATTCCACCGCGAGCCGTTTCTAAAACAGCAAACTCTACCGTAGGATCTTTCAAAATATATTCTGCCGAAATAGGTCCAGTGGTATCTCCTTTTTCCATCATGTGATTTTGCACATAAATTCCATCAGAAGTAGTAAAACCAACTTTAAAGCCATTGTTTTTTACTATATGAGCAATTAATCGGGTAGTAGTTGTTTTTCCATTGGTTCCTGTTACGGCAATAATAGGAATACGACTTGGTTTTCCTGGTGGATATAGCATGTCAATTACAGGAGCTGCCACATTTCTTGGTAATCCTTCCGAAGGTGCTAAGTGCATTCTAAATCCAGGTGCGGCATTTACTTCTAAAATACAACCACCATTTTCTTTCAATGTTTGCGTTAAGTTTTCTGCCATAATATCTACTCCACAAATGTCTAATCCAATCACACGCGAAATTCGCTCGCAAAGGAAAATATTTTCTGGGTGCATCATGTCAGTTACATCAACTGAAGTTCCGCCTGTACTCAAATTAGCAGTAGATTTTAAATAAACCACTTCGTCTTTTCTTGGAACCGTTTCTAAAGTATAACCTAGTTTTTCTAATAAATCAGTGGTGTCTCTATCAACATCAATTTGGGTAAGAACATTTTCATGTCCGTAACCACGACGCGGATCTTTATTCGTTTCTTCAATTAATTGTTGAATTGTATTTTTACCATTTCCTTTTACGTGAGCGGGTTCTCTTTTAGCAGCGGCTACCAATTTATTATCAATAATCAATACGCGGAAATCAAAACCGGTAATGAATTTTTCTACGATAACTCTTCGGCTATAATTTTTTGCGTAGGCTAATCCAGCCACTGCATCTTCCCATTTTTTTACATTGATAGATGCCCCTTTTCCATGATTTCCGTCCAAAGGTTTAATAACAATTGGGTAACCAATTTTCTTAATTACCGCTTCTAAATCTTCTTCATCCACACAAATGCCACCACTTGCTACAGGAATAGAAGCTAACTCTAACATTCGTTTAGTTTCTTCCTTATTGCATGCAATATCTACTGCAATGTTACTTGTTTTACAAGTAATAGTTGCTTGAAAACGCATTTGATTTACACCATAGCCTAATTGTACGAGCGAATTAGTTCCTAAACGAATCCAAGGAATATCTCTGGCAACAGCTTCCTCTACAATACTTCCGGTAGAAGGACCAAGGCGAACACGCTCACGAATTTCGCGCATTTTCTGAATATCTGCTTCTACATCATAGTCAGTTCCCGCGATTAAAGATTCCGCAATAGCCACTGCGCTTTCAGCTGCAAATAGACCTACATTTTCTTCCGTGTAATTAAAAACAACATTGTAAATTCCGGGGATTTTAGTTTCTCTAGTTCTTCCAAAACCAGTTTCCATTCCAGCTAAAGTTTGAATTTCCAAGGCAATATGTTCAATAACATGCCCCATCCATGTACCTCTATCAACTCTAGAAAAGAATCCTCCACGACAACCTTCAGAACAACGATGTTCTATCATAGTAGGAAACATAGCTTCGATTCGTTCTCTAAATCCTTCGATTTTATTGGTAGGAAATTGTTCCATTTCTTCCAAATCCAATCGCATTTGGATTAATTTTTTTCTTTGAACACTCCAAATATTTGGACCTCTTAAGGCTTGAATTTTTAATATCTTCATAAAAATAGAAAGTTGTATTTTAAATGGATAATCATTTTGTTAAAAATAGAAAAATATAATTATAGTAAGCTATTTTTTAAATAAAATTATCAAATTTTAATAATTGCCGTATCGCATTTATTTTTTGTTAAGAATTTACTGATAATGAAGAGGTTTTAATTAAATCAATCAAACATTTTTTAATTACTTTAATTCAATTTCATTTGTGTAGTATTAAGAAATAGTTATTTTTACAGCATGGAAATACAAGGAAAATTAATAATCATTGGCGGTGCTGTAGATAAAGGAAGTTTTACAGAAACCAATTTGGATAAAGATGCTTCAAAAAATTTGAATTTTTTCGAAACTGGAATTTTAAAAAGAATCATTAACGAATCAAAACATAAAGAGCAATCTCGTATTGAAGTAATCACAACTGCATCAAAAATACCAAGAGAAATTGGTCCAGAATACGTAAAAGCATTCAGTTATTTAGGTGCTCACAATGTAGATGTTTTATATATTGAGAAAAGAGAACAAGCTAATGAACCTGAAATCTTAGAAAGATTGAAAGCGGCTGATGTGGTAATGTTTACCGGTGGCGATCAATTGCGTTTGACTTCTATTTTAGGAGGAACTCCTTTTGATGAAATGTTGATTTCAAAATATAGAAACGAAGAATTTATATACGCAGGAACTTCGGCGGGTGCAGCAGCAGCTTCAAATAATATGATTTACCAAGGAAGTAGTTCGGAAGCTTTACTAAAAGGTGAAGTAAAAATTACATCTGGTTTAGGATTAATTGACGATGTAGTTATTGATACCCATTTCGTACAAAGAGGAAGAATTGGTCGTTTGTTTCAAGCGGTGGTAGGAAATCCAAAAGTATTAGGAATAGGTTTAGGAGAAGATACTGGATTGTTAATCACCAATGGTCGCCAAATGGAAGCCATCGGTTCTGGATTAGTAATTTTAGTGGATGGAAGAGAAGTAAAAGACACTAATTTAACTCAGGTGGAATTAGGCCAACCCATCTCAATTAATCACTTGGTGACACACGTAATGAGTCAATACGATAAGTTCGATTTGGATACACACAAAATGAGTATTCATTCTTCGCAATACGTTTAATTTATTAAAATAATTTTGGAACACAGATTAAAGAAATTTTTAAAATTTACATAATTTCTTTAATCTGTGTTCTTTTTTAATTTACTATTATGTCAAAAATTATAATTCACGGCGGATTTTTCTCAGAATCATCAACCAATTTAGAAACAAAAATTGCAAAACAACAAGCGCTTTTACGTATTGTGAAAGATTCGTATGCGTATTTGCAAAATCACTCAGCATTAGAAACAGTGGTGTATGCGGTTTCACAATTGGAAGACGATGAATTGTTTAATGCCGGAATAGGTTCGCAAATTCAATCCGATGGAAAAATCAGAATGAGTGCTTCTTTAATGGATGGCGAATCACAGAAAATGAGTGGTGTTATCAATATTGAAGAAGTAAAAAATCCAATTCAAGTCGCACAAGTTTTAATGCAAGTTGATGACCGAATTTTAGGCGGAAGTGGAGCCACAAATTTTGCCAGAAAACACGGATTTGAACCTTTTTCAACTGAAATTCCACAACGAAGAGCCGAATATGAAGCCAAATTAACCTCATTAGGAACAGGAACCGTAGGTTGTGTAGCTTTAGACAAAAACGGAAAAATTGCAGTAGCGACTTCAACGGGTGGAAAAGGATTTGAAATTCCAGGAAGAATCTCAGATTCGGCAACCGTAGCAGGAAATTATGCTAACGAGTTTTGTGGAGTTAGTTTAACAGGAGT
>JBILST010000030.1:0-14347 GCA_044371865.1 Flavobacterium sp. | reverse complement strand
ATAATAGGGAATAAAAATAAATTAATAACTGGAATAAAAAGTAATAAAATCCACCATTTTGGACGATTTATGATTTGCATCAATACAATTCCGTTATATACTGGAATAAATGCTTCCCAAGATTTTCTTCCTGCTTTTACATATAATTTCCAAGTTCCAATTCCGTGAATGACTTGAACTAATAAGATAAAAATTAACCAACCTGATATTTCCATAATTTTATTTTTAGAAAAAAGAATATAGAGAATAGAATATAGACTTTATTGAAGTCCGTTTTGAAACGCCATTGCCATTCTCTGAAATTCTTCTAGTTTATTTTCAATTGTTTGATGTGTATTCTCGTTAATATAATTTTTGTGTCTTGCTATAATTAGTTGTGTTATTAATTCAAAAGATGATCCCAATGAAATATCAATAAAATGACTAAATGACTTATCAGTTCTTGAAGAACCTTCTGCTATATTACTTGGAATAGAAACAGAACATCTATTCATTTGAGAACCTAAATCATATTGTTCATGTTTTGGAAAGAGAATTAAAATATCTGAAACATCTTTAGCTATCTCAATTCCTAATAGCCAAATTTTTAGATTTTTATAATTATGTCTCTTTTTACCGCTCATTCGGTCTTTATTCTTTTTTCTATTCTCTATATTCTATTTTTTTAAACCCAATACATCTTTCATGGTGAAAACACCTTTTTTGCCAACTAACCATTCGGCAGCAACAACAGCTCCTAATGCAAAACCTTCTCTGCTGTGTGCTGTGTGCTTGATTTCGATTTGGTCAACTTCACTATCGTAAAAAATACTATGCGTTCCAGGAACGTTTTCAATGCGTTTTGCTTCTATATGTATTTCGTTACTAATTGGAGTTTCTAATGTCCAATTAGAATAATCGGTATGTTTGATAACGCCTTCTGCTAATGTTATGGCTGTTCCGCTTGGTGCATCTAACTTTTGTGTGTGATGAATTTCTTCCATTGAAACGTTGTACTGTTTCAAATTGGCCATCATTTTGGCTAAATATTCGTTTAATTCAAAAAACACATTTACACCTAAACTAAAATTAGAACCATAAATAAAACTTCCGTTTTTATCTTCACACAAAGCCACCATTTTTGGATAATCGGATAACCAACCTGTTGTTCCAGAAATTACTGGGATTCCATTATTTAAACATTCTGAAATATTTATAACAGCACTATCGGGTACACTAAAGTCGATGGCAACATCAGCATTTAATAATCCTTCAAAAGTGTTGTCTTGATCTTTTTTTAATACGATTTCATGCCCTCTCTCTAAAGCTATTCTTTCAATAACTTTCCCCATTTTTCCGTAACCTAAAAGTGCAATTTTCATACTCATTAGTTGTTGTAAATGTTGATTTGTTACCTAATATTTTGTTAAAAATTCAAGGTAAGTGTCATTCCGTAATTGAATTTATAATCAATTTGATTTTGATTCATATCGGGTTTAATAGATAAATTGTCATTGACATTAAATTGCATTAAATGCCCATCAATATTAGCATCAACAATATTTAAAATATAAATAAAAGCAGTAATTAATGCAGATAAATCTCTATTTCTTTGGTGAAATTTTTGCGCACGAACTAAACGGTCATTGTCTAAATCTCCATAAATAGGGTGATTTGGATCGTAGGTGCCGTCTAATCTTCTTTTATATTCATCTCTAAACTCGTGGTATTTTTTTTGATTCCAAGTATAATAATATATACCAGCTCCTAAACCAGCATATACAACAGGAATTTTCCAATATTTTTTGTTGTAGGCTTGACCTAATCCAGGTAACAAGGCAGAATAAAATGCTGCTTTTGCGGGTGCATTAGGATTAATTATAGCTTTTGTTGTGTCAGCTGATTTTAAAGATATTTCTTCTTGTGCTTTTACTTGAAAACTCAAAAAAAGACAAATTGAAAGCGCTATGTATTTCAATACTTTCACTATGCGTTTATAAGTTTTAAGATACGATTAAAGTCTTCTTCAGAATGAAATGGAATTGTAATTTTTCCTTTTCCACCAGCTACTTTTACATCAACTTTAGTTCCGAAATAATTTGCAAATGCTTTTTTCTCTTCTTCTTTGATGTCAAATGAGTTGCTTTTTGCAGGTTTAGCTGTTTTTGGTTTTAAACTATCTTGGTAATTTTTAACCAAAGCCTCTGTTTCTCTTACCGAAAGATTTTGAGATACTACTTTGTGGTAAATATCACTTTGAATATCTTGATTATCTATGTTAATCAATGCTCTTCCGTGTCCCATTGAAATAAAACCATCTCTCATTCCTGTTTGAATGATGGGGTCTAATTTCAACAAACGTAAATAATTGGTAATGGTAGAACGTTTTTTACCTACGCGCTCGCTCAATTCTTCTTGTGTTAAATTGATTTCTTCAATTAAACGTTGGTACGAAATAGCTACCTCAATTGGGTCTAAATCATGACGTTGGATGTTTTCCACCAAAGCCATAACCAATGATTCATTATCATTTGCCAATCGAATATAAGCCGGAATAGACTTCAATCCGATTAATTTTGAAGCACGCAAACGGCGCTCTCCCGAAATTAATTGGTACTTGTTGAAATCTAATTTTCTAACGGTTATCGGTTGAATTACCCCTAATTCTTTAATCGATTTGGCTAATTCTTGTAAGGTTTCTTCGTTGAAATTCGTTCTCGGTTGAAACGGATTAATTTCAATCGATTCAAGATCTAATTCAATAATATTTCCTACTACTTTATCAGCATTTTTATCCTCAACTGATTTAATATCATTTTCAGGATCTTTTAATAAAGCCGATAATCCTCTTCCTAAGGCTTGTTTTTTTACCGCTTTTGTCATCTTCTCTATTATTGATTTTTCTTAATAATTTCTTCAGCCAAGTTCAAATAATTTGTTGCGCCTTTACTCGTAGCATCATAATTAATAATGCTTTCGCCAAAACTTGGAGCTTCACTCAACTTAATATTTCTTTGAATAATTGTTTCAAATACCATATCATTGAAGTGTTTTTGTACTTCTTCAACCACTTGGTTGGATAAACGCAAACGCGAATCGTACATGGTTAATAACAATCCTTCAATGTCTAAACTTGGATTGTGAATTTTTTGAACACTTTTAATGGTGTTTAATAATTTTCCTAATCCTTCTAATGCAAAATACTCGCATTGAATAGGAATTACTACACTATCGGCAGCTGTTAAAGCGTTCAATGTTAATAATCCTAAAGAAGGAGCACAGTCAATTAAAATATAATCGTATTTATCTTTTACACTTTCCAATGCTTTTTTAAGCATGTACTCACGATTTTCTTTATCTACTAATTCAATTTCGATAGCTACCAAGTCAATATGAGCCGGAATCACCATAACGTTTGGGGCCGAACAAGAAACAGTTGCCTCTTCAGGTGTTGCGCTATGTTCCAGAACTTGATACGAACCAATTTCTACACTTTCTACATCAATTCCTAAACCCGAACTAGCATTAGCCTGTGGGTCGGCATCAATTAAAAGCACTTTCTTTTCTAAAACACCAAGAGACGCCGCTAAGTTTACGGATGTAGTTGTTTTACCTACACCACCTTTTTGATTGGCAATTGCAATGATTTTACCCATTTGATTGTTAAAAATTTTAAGTGGTAAAAATACAATTATTTATGGTTTTTTCAAGGCAATTTTGTTAACAATGGGTTAAAGTATGATTTAACTGTTTTAGAGTCAGAAAAATATCGATTCAAAAAAAAATTTCAACTCAAAATTATTGAATTTTAATGCACTGTTCAAGTATTTGTTTCTTTGCAAATAAAAAAACACGAATATAATTCGTGTTTTGGGTATTAATTAATCACGCTTTGGTGAATTTTTTTTGCTTCGCTTTTCTTCTTTTTTCTCTTTAGCCGTTTTTAAAGGTTCCTTTTTTGCCGTTTTCTTCGCATCTTGACTTTTTGCCATAATTTCTATGTTTTAGTAAATATAGTGATAATAAATTTAAAAATATACAATCATCAAATTGGTGCATTATCGAATTAAACTAAAATGTGATTTAAAGGTTTTGGTAATATTGTTTTCAGTATAGGTTATTGTAAACCAATAATCAGAAGCAGGTAAAGTTTCATTATTATAAATTCCATCCCAAAAAGGATAAATTGTGTTTAATCTATCAAGTAATTTACCGTATCGGTCAAAAATAGAAATACTCCAATTATCTAAATTATTTATTCCGTTTATTTGCCATACATCATTGTGGCCGTCATTATTTGGTGTAAAATAATTTGGATAATCAATTACCGTAATTTCCTCACTTATTGGTGCCGAACAGCCATTTTTATCATATACTGTTATGATATGATTTCCAGGACTTACATTTTCAAAGACTGAATTCGCTTGTGGAGTTTCATTGTTTAATTGGTATAAGTAATCTCCATTTGAAAAAGCAGTAATTGTAATGGTTTGCTGTTCTGAAAATGCTTCATGTATAGTGTAGTCAATTGCAGTTAAGGTTGGCTGAAAAACAGTTACTGCAATGGTTTGTGGTACGGCACAAGAATTTGATGTTGGAGTAAAAGTATAGCTTCCAGAAACTAAATTATCAATTACAGAAGGTGTCCATATGCCAGAAATTCCATTAGGTGATGTAGCAATAAGTGTAGGTGGCAATTCACCCGAACATAAATTCAGATTGTCTGTAAAATCAGGATAAAAATTATCTCCAACGGTTATAGTAACCGAAAAAGGGCTAATAATAGTGCATGAAATAGGTTGTGGTGTAAATGTGTAAGTGATAGTTCCTAATGTTGCTGTGTTAATTGTTGAAGGATTCCAAGTTCCAATCAATGGGGTACTATTGGTTGAAAAAGTAGGAAGCGGAGGTGCTATTTCATTTAAACAATACAAGGTTTGAATTCCTGAAAAAGTTAGCGTAACGTTACTTTGTGGATTTACAGTTACGGTTATTGACTGAGGTGTGCCTAAACAACCGTTAAGTAATGTGTTTATAGTATACACAACTGTTCCACTTGTATTTCCTGAATTCAATAAAGTTTGAGAAATAGTATCTCCAGAACCATTTGAAATACCTGTTACATTAGTAGCGCTAGCCGTCCATACAATTGTTGCATTTGGGTCTGAAGCAATTAAATTTAAAGAAGTTGTTTCGTTTGAACATATTGTTGTAGCTCCAGTAAAAGTGATGGTAGTTGTATTTATTCCTACGGTTACATTAATTGTTTGTGAACTCGCACATTGATTTGGGTTGGGCGTAAAAAGATAACTTCCCGAATTCATGTTGTCAATTGTTGCGGGTGTCCATGTTCCGCTAATTCCGTTTGGTGAGGTTGAATTTAATGTTGGCGGCGTTGTTCCAGAACAAATAAAAATAGTACTATTAAAATCGGGTGTAATGTTGTTTGCAATTGTAATATCTATAGTAAATGGCGCATATATTATACAAGGATTAGCTTGAGGCGTAAATGTATATGTAGTAGTTCCTACAATAGAAGTGTTAATAGTTGAAGGACTCCATGTTCCGTTTATAGGCGTGCTATTTGATGATGAAGTAGGCAGTAAAGAAGGGATTTCGTTTAAACAATATGAAGTCGTTATAGTAGGAAAAGTGATAGTACTATTGGTTTGTGGATTTACCGTTACCGTTATTGTTTGTGGTGTGCCAGCACAACCATTAATCACTGGAGTTACGTTATAAATTACTGTTCCGGTAGCATTTCCAGTATAAGTTAATGTTTGAGAAATTGTAGTCCCAGAACCATTAGAAAATCCAGTTACATCTGTAGAACTTGCTGTCCAATTAAGGGTAGCCGACGTATCGGATGCGTTTAAATTTAATAGGATAGTTTCTGATGAACAGATGTTAGTTACACCAGAAAATGATGTTGTTACTGCAGGTAAAAGAGTCACAGCAGTTCTTGTATTGCTTTTGCAATTTGTAGTTTGATTGAATGATTCCGCATAATAAGTTCCCGGAATTGTTGGTGAAAATGATAAAGAATTTGAAAGTAATAAATTGCCATTTGTAGCACTATCATACCAATTAACGCTTTCGTTTGCAGAAACATTTACGCTCAAACTAGTTGCTTGATTGGAACAAATTGTTTGATTTCCATTTGAAACAGGCGAATTAGGTGATGGATTAAAATTAACAGTATAAATGTCAGAAAATGAGGAACAAAAAGGATTGTTTAAATTTGAAATGTCTTGTGCAACTTTAACTCTGTAATAGGCTGTGGCGCTTAAATTAGGAATAGAGTAATTGGATGAATTCGCACCAACAATATCAGTGTAATTTACATTGTCATTACTTTGTTGCCATTGATATACATGTGCAATACTTCCTGTGGTAGTAACCACTAAATTGGGATGAGTAATAGCGGCATTTTCGCATATGTTCATGCTGTTTCCACTTGTAGTTGAATTTGTGATAGCGCTATATTCTCCACACGTTCTAAACATAATATCATCAATAGCTAAGTCGTTTCCACAACCACCACTACCGTTATTACGCATTTTAAGTATTACGGAAGTTTGTGTTGCAGGCATGGTGAAAACTAATCCAAATTGGTTCCAGTTTGGAAATGATGTTCCAGATATATTTCCAGTATTTCCTGATTGTAGTAGAACCGTATCTGTTGCATCCCAAATTTCAAAAGTTACATTAATTGGAATACCGCTTCCAGAGCAGCCATTTGATGCAGCATTGTAGATATTTAATAGCCATGCAGAAAATTCAAATCTAGTATTGCTACAAAGTCCTGTAACTGTTCTTCTATAAAATTGCCCGGGTGTGTTGCTTGCGTTTACAATTAAGCATTTCCCATTGATGCCATTAGGAGCATTGTCTGGTGTATGATCTAAAGAATAAAGCCAATTTGATGAATTTGGAATTAAATTTGTTCTATAATATAAAGTATATTGACCATCTTGAGGGAAACCACTGTTTACATAGGCATAGTTTGTAATACCTACTGGTAATGCGGGTCCATATGTTGTGCCACTTCCGAAGTCTTCAAAAAATATAGGAGCTCCGCTACTTCCAGTGCAAAAACTTAACTGACCAAATGAAATGTTTGTATAGAAAACAAGTGCAATTAAGATGCAAAAGTGCTTTAGTTTTTTAGCGATATAGTTAGGCAAAATCATATCTCTAAAGTAACACATCTTTTTATGATAATTTGGTGGCAAAATGACATAAAAACTATACAAGAAAGTAGTTTTTTGTTTTTCAATTGTTTTTAGCAGTAATTACTAAATAAGTTAGTCTAAAAACACTTTCTTGTATAGGTATTGTTAAGTTAGATTGACTAATAAAATATCATTTATTGTCAATGGTTTTATATAGAGCACAATTTTTTTGCAGCATTAATCAAAGTTTCATCTGTTTTAGCGAAACAAAAACGAAGCATGTGTCTATCTGTAGCATCATTATAAAATACTGAAATCGGAATGGAAGCCACACCATGATTTATAATCAATTCTTTGGCAAAATCTACATCATTTTTTTCTGAAATTTGATTGTAATTCACCACTTGAAAATACGTTCCATCGCAAGGCATTAACTCAAAGCGACTGTCTTTGATTAGGTTTTGAAACAAATCGCGTTTGCGTTGGTACATTTTCGAAACTTCGCTAAAATCAACTACATTTAAATATTCTGAAATAGCGTGTTGCGAAAAACTATTCACACTAAACACTAAAAATTGATGTACCTTCTTCATTTCGAACATTAGATGTTCAGGAGCAATTAAATAACCTACTTTCCAACCCGTAACATGTAATGATTTTCCAAAAGAAGAAGCAATTATCGTTCGTTCTACTAATTTTGCACGTGTATTAAACGAAATATGAGGTTGCGAAAACGTAATGTATTCATACACTTCGTCACCTAAAATTAGGATTTGAGGATGTTTTTCTAAAATGGTTTCTAAAGCTTCAAAGTCACTTTCTGTCCAAATTCTTCCCGTAGGATTGTGTGGATTATTAATGACAATCATTTTGGTTTTAGCAGAAATCGCGCTTTCAATTCGGTTGAAATTTGGTGTGTAATCATCGTTTAATGAAACTCGAACTGGTTTTCCACCGGCAACCAAAACAGAAGGTTCGTAACTGTCATAACTTGGATCTAAAATCAATACTTCATCGCCATGATTTACAAACGTGTTAATTGCTGTAAAAACGCCTTGTGTAGCGCCAGCGGTAATTAACATTTCAGTTGCGGTATTGACTTTTCTACCGTATTGTTTTAACGTTTGATTCGCAATTTTTTCCAATAACGAAGGCAAACCTGCCATTGGCGTATATTGATGAATGTTTTCTCGAATAATACGCTCCGAAATTTGCAACAAACGTTCGTCTTCAGGGAAATTTGGAAATCCTTGCGATAAATTAATGGCTCCGTGTTCGTTCGCTAATTGCGACATTACAGAGAAAATACTGGTGGTGATGTTAGGTAGTTTTGACATGTTACAAATTTAGGAAACTAAAATAGATTTCTTTTACTTTGTATTTCAAAAAATTACACATTGAAGATAATTATTCTAACACCGATGGAAATTGAGCAAGAAAAAGTTCTAAACGCTTTAGCTCGAATTCCCAATTTGAATCATACCTACGAAGTAATCGTTTCTGGAATTGGTCGTGAAAGTACGGCTAAGGCGATGATGCAATTGCCACCACACGATATTTGTGTGTTAATGGGTTTTGCCGCTGTAGTTGGAAAACAAGCTCATTTACCCGATTATTTGCATTTAGGAAAACCTATCGAAATCACCAATGCTTCATTGTACGGTTACGAAGGTGGTTTGTTTGAAAACGGAAAACCCATCATCACTGAAAAACCAAAACTAAATTTACCTTGTTTGTCTTCTTTAACTTCCGACAAGTTTGTAAGAACAACCGATTTAGCTGAAAAAACGGTTGTAAATATGGAAGATTACACGTTTAAATATTTGAAAAGACCACAAGATTTTATTGTGCGCATCATCTCCGATTTTCTACCTCACGAAACCGAAATCGACTTTTTTGAAGAAGTGAAAGGGATTGATTTTTTGGAGGGTGTGATGGCGGTGGATGGGCATATTTATAAGAAATTTTAAAATTTATTTGGAATATTCAAAAAATTAACCAAATCTTTGCATCAGAAAATTAATAACCTTTTAAAACGAAGAAAAATGTTTGTATTCAAATCAATACCTCAAAGCAATTCATCAGTGGGAACTGGTGTGGCTCTTCTTCGTGGCTTAACGCAATCATAGATAAAACAACATATATGAAAAAGCCCGAAGACATTTAGTTTCGGGCTTTTTTTTGTTTATTCTAGAACCTTCAAAAAATTTCCCGAAACGTATTCAAAAATATTGCAATGTGCTAAGTATGCCTTTTTGGTTTACTGCGGTTCATTGTTATGAATCATTTTTAAAATAATCATGGGAAATAAACTATCTGGGAAAGACATAATCAAATTAGGCTTCCCAAAAAATAATGCAATAAACATTGCCTTAGGGCAAATTAATAGATATCGAAAAAGAGAAAAGAAGGAAAGTATTTTAACCGAAGCCAAACAAGTATTGCTACATCCAGAAAAATTCAAAGGAGATGGCACTTGGGGAAAAGTAGCGGAAGGTTTAGTAAATCCAGTTCAAGTAAAATTCAACCAATTGAAAACAACTCGAGCACCTTTTTCCATCTTTGGAGAAAACGAAATTGACGAACAAGCAAAGTTTCAATTATACGATGCTTTAAAATTACCAATTGCAGTTAAAGGTGCTTTAATGCCTGATGCGCATTCGGGTTACGGATTACCAATTGGAGGTGTTTTAGCAACTGATAATGCGGTAATTCCGTATGGAGTAGGAGTAGATATTGGATGTAGAATGAGCTTGTCGATTTTCGATTTACCAGCGTCTTTTTTCAAAGGGAAAGACCATCAATTACAAGCGATTTTGAAAGACAATACCAAATTTGGCATGAGTGAAACGCATAAAATTAAAGCGGATCATGAAGTATTTTACAAAGACGAATTCAAAACCATTCCAGTTGTAAAACAGTTATTAGATAAAGCGTACAAGCAATTGGGTTCTTCTGGTGGTGGAAATCATTTTGTGGAATTCGGAATTGTGAAATTAGACAATCCGTTGTCAGAATGGAAATTGGAAGCCAAAGAATACGTAGCGGTTTTATCGCACAGTGGTTCACGCGGATTGGGTGCAAATATTGCCAAACATTATACGTATTTGGCAAGTAAACAATGTCCGTTACCAAAAAATGTGCAGCATTTAGCTTGGTTAGATTTGAATACGCATGATGGTCAAGAATATTGGATGGCTATGAATTTAGCGGGAGAGTATGCCAAAGCTTGTCATGAAGATATTCACAGAAGATTGGCTAAAGCACTTGGAAAACGCATTGTGGTAACTATTGAAAATCATCACAATTTTGCTTGGAAAGAAATGGTGGATGGTAAAGAATGTATTGTGCACCGAAAAGGAGCAACACCAGCGGCTAAAGGACAATTGGGAATTATTCCAGGTTCAATGACGGCGCCAGGATTTATCGTAATGGGTAAAGGAAACGATGACAGTTTGCAATCGGCTTCACATGGAGCAGGTCGCTTGTTTTCGAGAGCGAAATGCAAAGCTACTTTTACGCAAAGTCAAATTAAAAAAGTGTTGGCTGATAACGATGTGACGTTAATTGGCGGAAATATCGATGAAGCACCAATGGCGTACAAGAACATTCAAACTGTCATGAGTTTACAAACCGAATTAGTAGATGTGTTAGGAACTTTCACACCTAAAATTGTTAGAATGGACCGATAAGATGGAAAAGATAATTCAAATTACCTCAGGAAGAGGACCTGCAGAATGTACTTGGGTAGTAGCGCAAGTATTGAAAAAAGTGTTGCAAGAAGCAGAAGCTTTACAATTAAAAGCGACTGTCTTGCAACGCGAAGCAGGTTCGGAAAATGGAACAGTAGCTTCAGCTATGGTGCAAATTATTGGAAAAGATACGACTGAATTTACGGATTCATGGGTTGGAACTATTCAATGGATTGGGAAAAGTACGTTTAGAAAATTTCACAAACGCAGTAATTGGTTTATTGGAATTTTTGAAGTAGATGCGATTCAATCGAATACTTTCTCTGAAAAAGATATTCAGTATCAAGCAATGCGAAGTTCGGGAGCGGGCGGACAACATGTCAATAAAGTGAGTTCTGCTATTCGAGCGAGACATATACCAACAGGAATTAGTGTGGTGAGTATGGATTCGCGTTCGCAACATCAGAACAAGAAATTAGCAACTGAGCGTTTATTACTGAAACTAAATGAAGCCCAATTGAATCTTTTGAAACAACAATTTCAAAGTCAATGGACGAATCAATTAGCTGTAGAACGTGGAAATCCGAGACGAACTTTTGAAGGTTCTGATTTTAAGAAACTCAAAGTAGAAAAGAAATTTAAAGCTGTGCGACAGCAATTAAAAAACGAATTAAAAAATGAAAAATATAGATAAATATTTGTTTCAAGCTTTGGATAATTATCCGTATTCTTTGGAAGAAACAATTGAATCTTTAGATTATGCCATGTCCTACGATTCTAAAAATACAACAGCATTATGTTTGTATGGAAGAATTCAAACAGAGCAATTGCAAAATTATGAAGAGGCAAAACGCTATTTTCAAGAAGCTCTAGCAATTAATATTGATGCCGTAGCGGTATATCCTTATTATATTGAAACCTTACTTTTAAATGAAGATTATAAAGAAGCGTCTAAGTTAATTGACTTTGCTTTGACAATAAAAGGCATTAACAAAATGACGATTTTATTAAAGAAAGTACAATTGTTAGAACGTCAAGCAGCTATTAAAGAAGCTTTAAAATTAATCGATGAGGTTAAATTGAATACGTTTACCAATGAAACTTACGAAACCGATGAGGTTGAAAAACGATTAAAGGCAAAAAAAGAACTTTTAAAACCTAAGAAAAAGGCCAAGCCTCAAAAAGAGAAGAAAAGTAAGAAATAAGAAAACCAGCTGTGAGGCTGGTTTTTTTGATATTTTAAATGCATCATCTCCGATTTTTTACCTCACGAAACCGAAATCGACTTTTTTGAAGAAGTGAAAAGTATTGATTTTTTGGAAGGTGTGATGGCGGTGGAAAGGGTGAAATAAAAAAATATTAATTATTGTAATTGTTTTAGATAATTATTAGATATTCAAATTAACTATATCTAGAATTAAATAAAATAAAGGCTTTTTATGTT
This sequence comes from Flavobacterium sp., assembly GCA_044371865.1. Taxonomy (GTDB): domain Bacteria; phylum Bacteroidota; class Bacteroidia; order Flavobacteriales; family Flavobacteriaceae; genus Flavobacterium. Next base: position 2,057 of record JBILST010000030.1, on the reverse strand, counting down.
AAATTTTACACATAAAACAGTTATATCTTGATAAATAGTTTTATTTTTGTAAAAAAATAGTATATGTTAGTTCAATTTTCTGTTAAGAATTTTAAAACATTTAAAGACAAGGTGGTCTTGAGCATGGTTGCTTCTAACTACGATAAAACAATCTTAGAGGATTCAAACGTAATTGTTAAAGAAAATTATTCAAGTAGATTGTTAAAGAGTGCAGTTGTCTATGGGGCTAATGCAAGTGGAAAAACTAAACTTATTGATGCTTTGGCGTTTATGAGATGGTTTGTAGTTAATTCTTCAACTAAAACTCAAGAGGGAGATCAAATTGATGTGGATAGTTTTAAATTAAATACTGAAACTGAAAAAGCACCTTCGGAGTTTGAATTAATTTTTTTAATTGATGAATGTCAATATAGATATGGTTTTGAAGCTGATAATTTTAGTATTAAATCTGAATGGCTTTATCAAAAAAAATTAAACTTAAAACCTAAAGAGATAGAACTTTTTTATAGAGAGGGACTTGAAATTGATTTTCATAAATCGTTTCAAAAAATGAAGCGTGTTACAAAAGATGCAGATGATATATTGAGAGAAAACGCATTAATATTGTCACTTTCAAATCAATTTAAAGTTAAAGAAGCAAAAGAAATTCTTAATTTTTTCAAAAGTATAGGATTTTTACTTGGAAATGAACCAGATCGTTATGAGAAATTTTCATTGAATGAAATATTTGAAGAAACAGAGTTAGGGCTAAATATTATTGAGACAATTAAACGTTTCGATATTGGTATATCAGATATTAATGTCAAAGAAATAAAATCTTCTGATGGAGTAAGAGGTTCGAAAGAAATACAAGAAAAAATAGAAGAGATTATTAAAAAAAATGATTCTATTTTAATTGATACGGAATCTGTTCATAGAAAATTTGATAGCAATTATAATTTTGTTGCGAATGAGGTTTTTGGATTTGCTGATATGGAGTCTGCAGGAACACAGAAACTTTTAGCTATTTTAGGGCCTATTTTTGATTCTTTAAGCGAGGGAAAAACTATATTTATTGACGAATTAGATTCTAGGCTTCATCCCAATATTGTCTCACATTTGATTAAACTTTTTAATTCTAAAGAAAATAACCCAAAAAATGCTCAGTTAATTTTTAATACACATAATTCTAATCTTTTAAATGAAAATATTTTTAGAAGAGATCAGATATGGTTTTGTCAAAAGAATAGATACGGTGAAGCTTCTCTATTTTCTTTAACTGAAATTAAAGTTAGAAAAGAAGAAAATTTTGAAGAGAAGTATTTAGAAGGTAGATATGGAGGTGTTCCTTTTATTGAAGATATTACTAACTTATTTAATAAGTAGGTTTGTATGAGAATGAAAGATAAGAAAAATAGTGAAGAATTAAAAAGGGAAACTCACAGAAAACAACTTCAAGAAGTTAAAAGAAGAAGAAGGGAAGAGCCAACAGTTGAAAGAACTTCAAATACAAAATCTGAAAATCTAAAAATTTTGATTGGCTGTGAGGGAAAGAATACGGAGAAAGATTATTTTTCTAAGTTTAAAAACCCTAATTTAACTTTAGAAGTAGTTGGTGTAGGTGATAATACGATTTCGCTTGTTAAAAAGGTAATAGCATTAAGAGATAAAAAACCTTTGGGTTACTATGATGAAGTTTGGTGTGTTTTTGACGCAGATCCCAAAGCTGATAATCCTAATCAATTAAAAAATTTTAATGAGGCGTTTTTTTTAGCTTTAAACACTAATATAAAAGTTGCTTATTCTCATCAGGCATTTGAATATTGGTTGTTGCTCCACTTTAATGATTATCAAGGCGAACCTATGGACAGAAAACTTTATAAAAATGCTTTAAACAAGTATTTGTCTCCCTATAATTTGAAGTACGATGATAATAAAGATGAAAGGGGAAAATCAATTTCAAATGAATTGTTTGAAGTTCTTTTAGCTTATGATAAAGGTAAAAGAAGAATTTGTTGGGCAATTGAAAGGGCAGAAAGAATTTATAATAAATTAGAAAGTCATGGAAATCCTGCAAA
>JBILST010000206.1:0-4282 GCA_044371865.1 Flavobacterium sp. | reverse complement strand
TTTAGAATTACTTTTAAGTTTGTACTGGTTCGATATGTTTTCTCTGGAATATATTTTGGGACTAAACATTTAACCGAATCATTAAACCATTTAGTTTCAAATTCCGTTCCACCAAATAATTTTCCAGCTATTGTGTCTGTGTAAAGTATTGTGCTATCAGATTTGGATTTGGAGTAAATCGTCGCCACAAAATGTCCAGAATCAATTGTTTTCTGATTAAGATTTATAAATTCTTCTGGTCTATTTTTTTTGCAACTTTGTAAAAGCAAACACAAAATAATAGTTAAAATTGAATAGTGAAGTATCTTCATTTTCTCTCGTTTTACAATTTTTGTGAGGCTTACTTATAATTTGAAAATATGCTCATTTTTTTTCTGTTTATTTGACCATGTCCAACTGTTTTTTAGTTAGATATACTCAACTATTGCTGCGTAATAGTTTTAATGAAATCAAATATAATAAAATATTTACAATAACTAAAGCAAAAAAGGCTCACTTTCGTAAACCTATTTTTTCAATTCCAACATATTCCATTTTTTAAATCGTTATAACTTAACATTTCGTTTCCTTTGTCAATATTCAGTAGCAAGAGCAATTCGTATAATTCTAATTGGTTAATTAGAATTATAAAATTGCTTTGCAATGTAGGAATAGGGATTTTCTTTTTATAAATGGAGTGTTCGTATTCCTTTTCCCAATAGTCGATATCAATGTGTTTTAAGTAATTTGCAAAGGTAATTAATTCTTCTTCGGAAAGGCTAAAGTTGAGGTTGTTGAAGGTTAATTGGTAATTGCCACAACCTTTCAAGAAAATCAGCATGCCGTTTTGGGTTTGTTTTAAAATGGAATAATTGCAACACATAGTTTTATTTTTTATTTCGTTTTCCCCACCAAATAAAGAATCCTGTAACCGGTAAAGACGCACAAACTAAACTGATAATCAGCGCTAAAATCTTGCTCCAAATACCAAAAATGGCTCCAATGTGAATATCGTAATTTGCAGCAACCGCTTTTTCACCCAAGTTTTTGTCGTGATGCGAATGTTGATGTAACAATTCTCCTGAATTTTCATCAAAAATCAAACTGTGATTCACATGATACGAGTAGGAGAGTTGCTTCACAAACACATCATAATTCGGATGTTCGTGGTCGTCTAAATGTTCGTAACCAAAATCCAAACTGTATTGAAACGCATCAGGATATAATTCTTCGACTTTTTTCCCAATTTTATCCAACGTATGCTCGTTTCGTATTTCGATAGGTGCTTTGGTTTGAATGTACGAAAAATCAGGATACGTTGTGCTTCCGCCTGAAAATACGAAGTATAAAATCGCTTGAATGAAGAAAAACGCATAAAACAATCCCGTAAAGGCAACCACAAAAGCTAAAGACGATACATAAAATCCTAAAATGTTGTGTAAATCGTAGTTTTTGCGTTTCCAACTTTTTACGTTTTTCCAATTGAAAGCAAAACGTTGTTTTCTGGCGTTTTTGTTTTTTGGCCACCATAAAATAATGCCCGAAATCAGCATGAAAACAAAAATCAATGTCGGAATTCCGCACACATAAGTTCCCCAATCGGTTTTCAGCATAAAACTAAAGTGAATCGATTTGATGATGTTGAAAAAATCAGTCGTTTCATCATAAACAGCAAGAACTTCGCCCGTAAACGGATTCACATACACCGATTTGTAAACGACGTATTCTTCATAAAAGTTCCAACCATCCGGATTTCTTTCGTAGTAATAGAAAATGTAGCTTCGGCTTTTATCAATGGGAACGGTTACCCAATGAATCGGATGTTTTTCATTGGTATACGCATCTACTTTTTGCTCTAAAATTTTAAGAGAAAGCGGTTGTTTATTGGCGATATTTGATTCGTGATGATAAATAGCTTCTTTTCGAAGGTAATTTGTGATTTCTTCCTGAAAGACATAAATCGCACCTGTAATCGAAATGATAAAAACAATTAAACCAGAAGACAAACCTAACCAAAGGTGTACTTTTCGAATCCCTTTTTTGAAACTTAATTTTTGCATGTGATTACGATAAAAACTCCCCACCGAAATGAGGAGCTTACTTTAAACTAAACAGAAAATAAACTAAAATTTATAAGTAACACCAGCGGTAATGCTTCGTAAACGTTGCGGTGTAACGGTTGACCAACCTGAATAATATTTCTCATTTAACATATTATTCAATTTTAATGATACATTAAATTGGTCGTTGTCGTATGATAAAGCCGAATTTAAAACCGTGTAATCTGGTAAAGCGAAAGTTCCTGTATTGGCTCTGTTTAAGGTTTTGTATTCGCTAGCATAGTTACCACCAAAACCAATTCCGAAACCTTTTAATTGTCCGTTTGTTACGGTGTAATTTGCCCAAAAGTTCACTAACGTTTCTGGTCCAGCTTCTTCTGGACGTAAGCCTAAATAACCATCGCCAGGAGATTCTTTTGTAACTTCTGCGTCATTATGACTAAAACCAGCAATAACGTTTAATCCTTTGATTGGATTGGCAACAATGCTTACTTCAATACCTTTGCTTTCTACTTCACCCCCTTGAATGGAGTTGTTAATATTGTTTGGGTCTGTAATTACGCGGTCTTTCACACGAATGTCATAATAACTTACCGATGCCGAAATAATGTCTTTGTACAAACTTGTTTTTAAACCTACTTCAATTTGATTAGCTTGTTCTGGATCAAATTCTTTGGTTCTTGGATTGCTTCCGTCTACATTTGCAACGGTTGTAGGTGCTACGTTTTGAAAACCATTCATGTAATTACCAAAAAGCGAAACTTTGTTTTCAATAATTTGATATACTGCACCAAATTTTGGAGAAACCGCAACTTGACCTTTAGTTTCTTCAGCGTCCCATTGCGATGCTTTTCCATCGAAATAATCCAAACGTAAACTTGCCATTACCGATAATTTATTGGTAATATTCAAAACATCAGAAACATAAGCGCTCATTACTTCTTGTGTTGCTTCGGTATTACCTGCAAAATTTCCAGTTATAAGAGCATCAGTTCCAGCTTGGGTAAGAATTCCGCTATCTGTTCCATTTACTAAAGAAACAGTTCCATTAGCAACCCAACCCGAACCACCATTCATCAATCTTGAATGGTAATAATCTAATCCTGCTACCAAACGGTTTCTCATGTTTCCGATTTTGAAATCTCCAATGAAATTTTGTTGGATATCGGTAGTATAGAACGTGCCATCTGCTTTTGAAATATAACGTGTGAATTCATCACCATTTGCCGAATCCCATAAATATTGATAGTATCCATTTGTTTTAGTTGAACTTTTAGATAAAACCGTTTGCGAAGTCCAATAGTTCGATAGTTTATACAAGGCTTGCATTTGCATATTGAATGAATTGTTGTTCATGGTTAAATCATTCGAAGTAAAAGATCTTTTGTAGTTTCTGTCAAATAATTCCATTGAATCAAATGAAAGAGGAGCGTAACGACTCAAGAAAATCATGCTCGCTTTTGCTGAGGTATTTTTGTAAAATTCTGTGTTTACTAAGAAAGTCAATTTATCACTAACTTCATATTTTAATGAAGGCGCTAAAAAGAAAGCATTTGAAAATCCTGCATCTTGGAATGATTCTTCTGTGGTATAAGCTGAATTAATTCGAACGGCTGCTTTGTTATTAATTGGAAGGTTAACATCAGCTGTAACACGATTATTTCCATAAGTTCCATTGTTGTAGCTGATTTCACCACCAAACACTTGATGCGGTTTTTTAGTCACCACGTTGATTAATCCTCCATACGAAATAACGCTACTTCCAAACAATGTTCCCGAAGGTCCTTTAATTACTTCGATGTTGTCAATGTTAATGGGATCAATTGTAGTGTTGGTTAAGGATGGTAAACCATTTGTCATAGTTGGTTGAACGGCAAATCCACGCATCGAATAAAATTCAGCACCATCACCATTACGACCAGTTGATTCCCAAAGGCGTGTTACACCTGTTGCGTTTTTAAGTGCGTCATTAAAGTTGGTTACAACTTGTTCTTTTAATAGATTGGCAGGAATTGAATTATACACTTGCGGATTTTCAATGTCTTTTAAAAGCATTTTAGAAACAGTTGTACTACTTTCTTTTTTGTACTTGTTTTCTCTAGTTCCTTCAACAGTAACTTCTTTTAAAACTTTAGTTGAATCCGCTTTTTCTTGACTAAAACTTAGTAGCGATAACAATAAAATTGTTGATAATAGTATTTTATTCATTTTTATTTAGATTTAATTAAAATAACACTGCAAAA
>JBILST010000205.1:0-4286 GCA_044371865.1 Flavobacterium sp. | reverse complement strand
CTTTGACTTATATTGACAAAATAAATGAAAGCTTTTTGGCTACTAAACATAAAGAAAATTGGCTAAAGTTTATCGAAAATAAACCATATTGGGAAAAAGAAATAAAAACCGAATATTTAGAAAACTATATTGAGTTTATAAACAAAGTGAAAGACAAAAAATAAATAAAAATACTACCGCTAACAGCTGTATCAAGAAATGGCGAGGCTCGGGATTTATTTGAAATCGGAAAGGTATTTAATTTAAAGTTTTCTCTATATTTGTAAAGCTTGGTCTTGGTTCATCGCCACTTCTTGAAGCCGCATAACTTTATATACTACTTGTGACCGAAATGACACAGGTGAAAATAATTAGAAAATTATCAATTAGATTTTAATTAAATAATGCAGAAAGGTGGAAGTTGAAACCTACAAACAGAAGTTGGAAAAATGAAATTTATAAAATAAGGAGCAAATATAAATGATAATGACAGAAAGACAAATGCAGTTTTTGCAGTTGTGAAATAAAGTAAAAACCCTGAAATAATTAAATTTGTTGAAGAACAAACAAAAAAAAGTAAAATTTATAGTGTTTTCAAGAATATTAGTAAATTTAAATATGAATATAAAAATAATATTTACCGTTTTATTTCTTTTTAGCCTTACAGGAATTCAGATTGCGAGTTTTGAAGATTGGTTAATTCTGTCTCTAGTAATACAAGTAATTTGGATATCAATTATTGCGAATGACATAATTAAACATTCAAAATCTAAAAGCAAATTAGAAAACATAATCGTAAAGTTTAATAAAATATTTATTAACCTTTTAATAGCTGATATTGTAATCATCTTTTTGTCAATATCATTTGGGTTTAGAATCATATTTGCTTCTTTATACATACCGACATTTTATGTAAGCGGAATTTGTATAATTATTTCAATATTTGGAAACTATTATATAATAATTAATGAACTAATTAAAAGAGCATACTCTTTAGCGAAGATAATTACATTAATATTATCTTCCTTAATATATCCAATTGGTGTTTATACGGTTAGAACAATAAAACCTGATGCTAACAACTTTTAAAATCAATTGCAGATTTTAGCTAATTTACTAACTCTCGCACATAAAAACGTAACTAATAATATAGAATAACGTTTGGCTCTACTTGTACCTAAATCACTAAGTTACAAAATTAGAATATTTATACTTTGACTTGACATAAACAATGTAGAATGATAAAAATTGGAAAGAGGAAACTAAAAATATTTGAGATTTAAATCGTATTTTTAATTAAAAACAGCAGCATATAACAGCGGTTTGCTTCAATGGCTACTTTCGGATTTTCCTACGGAAAATCCACTGCTGAATGGAATGTTTTGTTATATTTGTAATGGCTTGGTGTTGGTTCATAGCCACTGAGTGTAGGTCTAAGAATGTTAGCCTTTATTTTAACTGAACGAAACAAAAATTGAAAAAGTCAACTAAAATATTTTTAACAATACTTCTAATTTTTATAATCGGAATTTTTATACACCCTAAAACAGTAATTTATGTTCCAAAAATATCTGGAAAAGTAATTGACGAAAATGGAAAACCCATAAGTAATGCGGTTGTTTCTCGAATAGAAGAATTAAGTACAGTTAATGAAAAACACGGATATTTTGATTATACAAAATACAAATCACAAGCTACAGAAACTGATAAAAATGGAAACTTCCAACTTGCTGAAAAATCAAGAATTGAATGGATACATTCTCCATTAGATTTACCTTTTGCTTTTTGCTATGGAGATTTTGAAATTGAAAAAGATGGTTTCATATCATACCAAACAAAATTTGGCGAATTTGAACAGTTTCATAAAGAAAATTGTTATGCATGTGAGAACATTGAATTCAAACCTATTATTACTCTAATAAAACAGAATAGAAAATAAGAATAAGACAGCTGGCGGCAGTTTAGACTTTGACATATCTTATAATTAATTTACGTTTATATTTCATACGAATTTTTATCTTTAACATAAAACAATATGTTCTGATGTTCATAAAATTATTAGAACGTTATAATTTAAAAAAATGAAATACTTATCAGTAATTATCGCAATTATAATCACCGTTTCTTGTAAACAGGCTGTAGAAAAAAAAGATTTAAAACAAACTGAACTCAAACCAACTTCAAAACTAGATACTTTGAATGCGGACAATTATAATGTTCTCTTTTTTCATCCAACAAAAACAGAATTTAATGAATTGCTAAAAGAAAATGGAGAAGCCTCGGGACTTCATGAAGTGGACTCAGATTTTGGTTTTTACACAAATAAAGTATACGATTCATTAACTAAAACAGACTTGAAAGTCAAATTTGTAACTGAACGAATTATACAATATACTACAAGTAAGGGAATTAAATATTTTGATAGATTAAAAGACGTTGAACATCCTTATGGTATTCTATTTAACAAAATCAATTGTGAGCCAAAAATTAAATTTGGTGTAATGGATGATTTAGGAATTTTACAAGAATTAGAAGAATATAATAAAAACTGCAAATAACATTTTCATTAGTGTTTAACATAATTAAGAAACAAACATCAAGGCGATAAACGTTCTATAGTCCAATCAAAATCATTGGTTAATTGATAGCGAATTCGGTCGTGTAAACGATTGGGTCTTCCTTGCCAAAACTCTACTGTTACTGGACGAACTAAAAAACCTCCCCAATTAGCCGGACGCAAAATTTCTTTTCCCTCCCACTCTTGTTCCAATGCTTTCAAATTATTTTCTAAGAACGCTCTATTCGGTATAACATCACTTTGAGGCGAAACTATAGCACCTAATTTACTACCATCTGGTCGTGAAGCAAAATAATTATCGGAAATGGCATCAGTTGTTTTCTCTGCTATTCCTTTTATAATAATTTGTCGTTCAACGCCTGGCCAAAAAAAAGACAAACAAACATTTGGATTGTTGAGTATTGCTTTTCCCTTTTCCGAATGATAATTGGTATAAAAAATAAATCCTTCTTCATTAAATTTTTTCAATAAAACGACTCTCGATTTAGGAAAACCATCTAAACCAATGGTAGCTACAGTCATGGCATTAACTTCATCAGCAGCATTTAAATCTTCTGCTTCATAAAACCATCTATGAAATAAATTAATTGGATCTTCAGGAATTTGATCTTCCAACAATTCACTTTTCTCATACGATTTTCTGTAATTACTTAAATCTTTCATGGAATAAATTTGGATTAAAAAGCAAAGTTACAAACAACATCTTGTTTTTTTACTAAAACAAAAATTAAAATTAAACCTTTTTGAATATCTTTAGTCTTATGTAAATAAGAACTCTATTTTGCAAGACGAAAAAGCATTTATATTAGAACTAATTGACCCGAAAACGCAAAATGAAGCGTTTCGAAAACTCTTGCAATTGTATCAAAAACCATTGTACAATCACATCCGAAACATGGTTTTAAATCATGATGATTGCAACGATGTGCTTCAAAATACTTTTATAAAAGTGTTTGCGAATCTTAAAAATTTTAAAGGTGATAGTAAGTTATTTTCATGGATGTATCGAATTGCAACCAATGAAGCGCTAACTTTTATGCAACAAAGAGCAAAAAAACAAGGAATTTCAAATGAAGAAGTACAACAAAAAGCCATAAATAAATTAGAAAGTGATGTGTATTTTGATGGAACCGAAATTCAATTGAAATTACAAAAAGCAATTGCTATTTTGCCCGAGAAACAACAATTAGTTTTTAAAATGAAATATTTTGAAGAACTAAAGTACGAAGAAATGTCTGAAATTTTAACTACTTCTGTTGGAGCATTAAAAGCAAGTTACCATATTGCTGTAAAAAAAATTGAAGAATATTTACATACAAATTAAACCTTTTACAACTATTTTTGTCTAATAAACATGAAAGATTTTGACTTAGAACATAACGAAAAAATAAACCCAGGATTTAAGATTCCACCAAATTACTTTGAACAATTCGAAGCTACTATGATGGAACAAATTCAGGTAAAAAAAGAAACTAAAGTTGTATCCTTATTTTATAAAAAACAAATTTGGATAAGTGCCATTGCTGCTGTTTTTTTACTCGCAATCGCTATTCCTGTTTATTTTAACATGGCCAGAGAACAACATTTAGACGCAAACACTATCGAAAGCTATTTGGCAGACCAACAAAGTGTAGGAACAACAGAATTAACAAAACATTTAACTAATGAAGACATATCTGAATTAGAAAACACTTTAGCTAATGAGAATGTCACAGATGAAACTATTGAA
>JBILST010000204.1:0-4303 GCA_044371865.1 Flavobacterium sp. | reverse complement strand
CAGCTTGTAATGGTTCTAAAACACCACCAATTCCAACACCACCAGAAAGGTGAACATGTTTTCCAATTTGAGCACAACTTCCCACAGTTGCCCATGTATCCACCATTGTACCTTCATCTACATAGGCACCAATGTTTACATAACTTGGCATTAAAATTACTCCACTTGAAATGTATGCACCATATCTGGCAACAGCATTTGGTACCACACGAATTCCTTTTTCAGCATAATTACGTTTCAACAACATTTTATCGTGGTATTCAAAAATACCTGATTCCCAAGTTTCCATTTTTTGAATAGGGAAGTACATTACCACCGCTTTTTTCACCCATTCGTTTACTTGCCAACCTCCCGAAACTTCGGGATTAACTGGTTCAGCAACGCGAAGTTTACCGCTATCTAATAATTCGATTACTTCTCTAATGGCTTTTTGCGTAGTCTCTTCTTGTAATAAAGCACGATTTTCCCATGCTTGTTCTATTGTTGCTTGTAAATTGGTCATGATTCTAAATTTTGTAGTGCAAATATAACATTTTATGAATTTTGGAATTCTTTTTGATATAAGAAATAAAACGTAAATTTACATTAATCACAAAAAAGCAAACAACATGAAAAAAAGTTTATTTCTATCAGTTCTAATTGCATTTAGTTATATCTCTTGTAAAGAAGAAATAAAAGGCGACTCAGAAGTTAAATTGTTGGATTCTACTGAAGTGGTATCAGATGGTCATAATGCTATGAATGCCATCGATTATCAAGGAGTCTATTATGGTGTTTTACCTTGTGCTGATTGTGAAGGTCTGGAAACTACTATTACTTTAACCTCCAAAGACTATATTAAAGAAGTATTATATCAAGGAAAGTCAAAAGAAATAATGACTGAAAAGGGAACTTTTACTTGGAATGAAGCTGGTAATACTATTATACTTTCTGGTTCTGAAGCTCCAAACCAATATTTTGTTGGTGAAAATGACTTGTTTCATTTGGATAGAGAGGGAAATAGAATTCAGGGTAATTTAGCATCAAAATACAGATTACAAAAGATAGATTCTTCAAGTTTACCAAAGAGAAGTAAAGTTTCAGAAACAATGGCTACTGCAAATGAAGTAAAAAAAATAGTTGAAGCAAAAGCGGAACTTAAAAATTCAAAATGGCGTTTGGTGAAATTACATGGTAAGACTATTCAGAAAGGTAAAGATGTTAAAAGAGAATACGGGATTACTTTTAATCCTGATGGAAGATTCTCAGCTTTTGCAGGTTGTAATAATATGATGGGAAGCTATAAGTTAAAAGAAGATGTGAGTCGTATTGAATTCTCAAATGTAGCTTCAACTATGATGGCGTGCGATGATATGCTAACCGAGCAAGAATTAGCCAAAGTTTTAGAAATAGCAGATAATTATAATTTTGATGGAATAACCTTAAAACTAAACAAAGCCAGAATGGCAACTTTAGCCGAATTTGAAATTATTAAGTAAATTGAACTTATATTTGTAAAAAATATTTCGTTATGGAAACTATCAGAATCGATTGCGAACCTAGTATCAAGTCAAAAATTTTAGAATTTTTAAGCAACTTTTCGTCTAATGATTACAAAGTTTTGAATGAAGATGCTGAATTTTTAAATCAAAAGGAAAAACTAGAAGCATCATTAGAAAAAATAAAAAAAGGCACTGCGGAAACATGCTCTTTGGAAGAATTAGATGCGTTTCTCGATAAGACTATTTCAGAGTATGAAAATTGAGTTTACTAAAGTATTTAGACTTGATTTAGATGATCAAATCAGATTTATTTCTAAGGATAAGCCAAAAGCAGCAAGAAAATTCAAATCTGAATTATTAAAAGGAATTAATAAAGATTTAAAGCATCCATTTCATTTTAAAAAATCTATTTATTTTGAAAATGAAAATATTAGAGATTATGTTTTTAAAGGATATGTTTGTGTTTATTTAATTGATACAGAAAATAAAATAATTACTCTATTTGGATTTATTAAATACAAACAATCATTATAATAAAATGCCAAGAATTTTAGCCATAGATTACGGAATCAAACGAACAGGTATTGCTGTAACCGATGAAATGCAAATGATCGCTTTTGGGCTCACTACAATTCCATCTGAAACTGCAATAGCTTTTTTAAAAGACTATTTTTCAAAAGAAAAAGTAGCCTGCGTAATCGTTGGTGAACCGAAACAAATGGATGGAACGCCTTCACAAAGTGCTGAAATAATCAATGCATTTGTAGCAAAATTTAAAGCAGCTTTTCCTGAAATTCAGTTAGATAGAGTAGACGAGCGTTTTACCTCTAAAATGGCATTTCAAACCATGATTGATAGCGGTTTAAAAAAGAAACAACGTCAAAATAAAGCTTTAGTAGACGAAATTGCCGCAACAATTATGCTGCAAGATTATTTACATTATAAAAAATAGTACTTTTGCATTTTTAAAATTAATACGATTACCATGATTTTACCAATATACGGATACGGAGAACCAGTGTTACGAAAAGTTTGTGAGGACATTACTACTGAATATCCGAATCTAAAAGAAACAATAGCTAATATGTATGATACAATGTATCACGCACATGGTGTTGGTTTGGCTGCTCCACAAGTTGGTTTGCCAATTCGTTTGTTTATTGTAGATACCGAACCTTTTAGTGATAGCGATGACGTTTCTAAAGAAGAAGCTGCTTTAATGAAAGATTTCAAAAAGACTTTCATTAATGCAAAAATCATCAAAGAAGAAGGAGATATTTGGGGATTTAACGAAGGTTGTTTAAGTATTCCAGATGTGCGTGAGGATGTTTTTCGTCATGATACTATTACAATTGAATATTTTGACGAAGATTTCAATAAGAAAACAGAAGTATACGATGGTTTGATTGCGCGTGTTATTCAACATGAATACGACCACATTGAAGGGATTTTATTTACCGATCATTTATCCATGTTGAAAAAGAAGTTAATTGGGAAAAAATTGCAAAACATTATGGATGGTAAAGCAAGACCCGATTATAAAATGAAATATGTAAACAAAAAAGGACGTTAATTACAGTATTCAGTGTTCAGTTTTTAGTATTCAGATTAACTTGTTTAGTTTCTTTAAACTTTTTACTTTTTACTTTTCACTTTTTACTTTAAAATAATATATTTGCCAACCTTAACAATTAAGTAACATGAGTATTAAAAAAATATTAGCAGTTTCTGGGAAACCAGGTCTATATGAATTAAAAATTCAAACACGTACAGGATTTGTTGCCGAGTCTTTATTAGATGGAAAAAAGATAACGGTAGGGATGAGAGCTAACGTAAGTTTGTTATCAGAAATTGCTGTTTACACGTATTCAGAAGAAGTGCGTTTAGCAGAAGTATTAAAAGCTATTGCTGCAAAAGAAAACGACGGTTTAGCAATGTCTCACAAAGAAGACGATGCAAAATTAAAAGCTTATTTTAGAGAAGTTTTACCAGAATTTGACGAAGACAGAGTTTATACTTCTGACATCAAGAAAATCTTAAATTGGTACAATTTGTTGCAACCAAAAGGTTTTGTTACTTTGGAGTCATTATCAGCGGAAGAAGTTACAGAACAACCTAAAGAAGAAGTTACGGAATAATTTAAGTATATAATAAGAAAAGTCCAAATGAGAATTTGGACTTTTTTTGTTTTAATTATCGATTATAAGTATCAAATAAATAGCTTAATGTATCAGGAATGTTGTTGGCTTGCATTTTAGGATAAATTATATTCTTATTAAGCCAATTTTCAATTACTTGACCAAAATCTTCTCCTATATTTTTTAGCGTTGGAACGCCTAACTTTTTTAATGCCGCAGCATTACATTCTTGCTCATAATGATTTTTTATAGGAATGGATAAAACTTTTTTACCAAGATATAAAGCTTCCGCTGGAGTTTCAAATCCACCACCCGTTATGATGCCTTCGCAATGGATAAGACTATGGTTAAATTGCTTTTGACCAACAGGAAAATAAGTAATATTTCCAACTGTATGAACTTCTTTTACCGTATCTAAAAACCAATGAAAATTTACATCAGCAACCGATTTAAAAGCTTTTTCTAAACATTCTTTATCAAATGAAGGCAAATAAACTGTAATGTGCTTTAAGTTTTTTGGATTAGCATTTATAATTTCATCTTTTATAATTGGTGGATGAATAAAAGAATCATACTGTTCAAAATGCAATCCAATATTTTGAGAAGATGGCGCATAATTTTTGAAAATAAATTCACCCATAAGACTTCTTTTTTCTGGTCTTGGTGCGTTTTTCGAAATAAAAC
>JBILST010000315.1:0-2575 GCA_044371865.1 Flavobacterium sp. | reverse complement strand
CAACTATTTTACCAATAAACTATACAAATACAATAGCATACAATCAAACCATTTACGCTAGAATAATGAATATTCAAGGTTGTTATACTGATTATCCAGTGTTTTTAAAAGTGAATACTTTTGATGCTATCGTTATTGATGAAGAATTAAGTTTATGCGAAAATGAACCAATTATATTAAATGCAGGTGCTGGTTTTTCAAGTTATTCTTGGAATACTTCTCCTGTTCAAACCACTCAAACCATTTCAGTTGATGCTGCTGGAACTTACGTTGTTACGCTAACAAACGCAAACAATTGTTCTAAAAACAAAACTTTCACTGTTACCGCTTCCGGAATTGCAACAATTGAAAACATAGTTATTAACGATTTTCAAGAAAACAATACTGCAACTATTCAAATTTCAAGCACTAGTTTAGGGAATTACGAATATTCTTTAGATGGAAGCAACTATCAAGACTCTCCGTTTTTTAGTAATCTAAATGCTGGCGAATACACTGTTTATGTTCAAGATAAAAAAGGATGTGGTATAGTTTACGAAACTTTCTACATCTTAGATTATCCAAAATATTTCACTCCAAATAACGATGGTTATAACGACACTTGGTTTATTAAAAATTTAGATAAACGCAATCTAGAAAACAGCACAATTAACATATTTGACAGATATGGTAAATTATTAAAGCAAATTTCAGGAACAAGTGAGGGTTGGAACGGAACTTTTAATGGCAATCTTTTACCATCCAATGATTATTGGTTCGAAATTAAATTAGCTAACATTAAATCAGTAAAAGGACACTTTACATTAAAACGTTAGGCATAATTATTGCAGAATAGGTTACAATATAATATATTCGCACTATGATGCAAATACACGAAATTGAAGCTATAAAATCCATATTAGCTACACCTAAAAAAATTACTATAATACCACATAGAAATCCTGACGGAGACGCTATGGGTTCTACATTAGGCTTATATCATATTCTTAAACAACTACAACACAACGTTGTGGTAATAGCTCCAAATGAATTCCCGGATTTTTTAGCTTGGCTACCTGAAAGTGAAAAAGTTTTAATTTTCGAACGTAGTTTTGATACTTGCAAATCCATTTTAGAAAAATCGGAATTAATTTTTACGTTAGACTTTAATGCGCTTCACAGAACGGGAGACCAAATGGAAAATGTGTTAAAAACACTAATCGCTCCAAGTGTAATGATTGACCATCATCAAGCTCCAGATGGTTACGCAACATATACTTTTTCAGATACTGCCTATGGCTCTACTTGTCAAATGGTATATGATTTTGTTTACCAATTAGGTTTTGAAAATCTAATTAATAAAACCGTTGCTACTTGTTTATATACAGGAATTGTTACCGATTCTGGAAGTTTCCGTTTTCCAAAAACAACTAGCGCTACTCACAAATGTGTTGCTGATTTAATCGACAGAGGCATCAACAATAGCGAAATACACAATTTACTTTTTGACAATTCTTCATACAACCGTTTATTGTTATTAGGAAAAGCACTTCAAAACTTAAAAATGCTTCCCGAATATAAAACAACTTACATTACACTAACACAAGACGAGTTAAACGAATTTGGTCATCAAAAAGGAGATACAGAAGGCATCGTAAATTATGGCTTAAGCATCAAAGGAATCGATTTTACAGCTATTTTCATTGAAAACAAAGAAGAAGGAATTATTAAAATTTCTTTCCGTTCACAAGGCGATTTTGATGTAAACCAATTTGCACGAAATCATTTCAATGGTGGCGGACATATCAATGCAGCTGGAGGAAAATCTTTTTTAAATTTAGACGAAACGATCCAACAATTTATTGCTATTTTAGCACAAGAAAAAAAATAACCAAATGAAAATTCAAAACTTATTCCTTCTTGGAGCAATGATTTTCTTAGCTAGCTGTTCGCAACAACAACAAGCCAGAAAACCTATTTCTCACACTTCTGGAACTTTTATAAAAGAATCTATAGAGCGCAACAAAATTTTAATAGCAGACGAAGAAGACTTGATTGCCGAAATAATAAAAAACGATTCTCTTAAATCTTACATAAGTTCAAACAAAGGTTATTGGTACAAATACGAAACCAAAGTTGAAGAACTTACACCTTCTCCAAAAAGAGGTGACATTGCTTTTTTTGATTATGAAATTAAAGATTTAAAAAGTAGAATTATTTATACAATGACTGAAACAAAACCTCAAGTGTATTACGTAGATAAAGAAAACATCATGATGGGATTGCGAGATGGCATTAAGTTAATGAAAAAAGGCGAAACTGTTACGTTTTTATTTCCATCTCACATGGCTTATGGTTACCATGGTGATGACAAAAAAATCGGCACCAATGAACCTCTAATTTGCACTGTAAGTTTAAACGATATTAAAATAGATACACAAGCTAAAAATTAATTTAAAATGAAAATTAAATCCATTTTACTTCTAAGCATAGTAACATTTTTTGCTTCTTGTTCAAAATCACACGATAACCTAAATGAAGGCTTATATGCTGAAATTGAAACTGCAAAAGGCAATATGATTGTTAAATTAGAATT
>JBILST010000323.1:0-4331 GCA_044371865.1 Flavobacterium sp. | reverse complement strand
ATACTATGGCAAGTCCTTCAACTGATGCTTTAATTGCTTCTTTAGTTGCTAAATATCCAACAACTAAGCAGGTTGTTTATGATGCAGTTTCTGAATCAAACGCTTTAGATGCTTTTCAAGCAGTTTATGGTGTAAGAGCTTTAGCTAATTATGATTTTTCAAAAGCAGATGTTATCGTTTCTGTTGGTGCAGATTTCTTAGGAGATTGGCAAGGAGGAGGTTTTGATGCAGGATATGCTCAAGGTCGTATTCCTAAAAACGGAATGATGTCTAAACATATTCAAATTGAATCTAACATGTCTTTAGCTGGTGCTAATGCAGATGTTAGAATTCCAATGACAGTGGCACAACAAAAACAAGCATTAGCTGATTTATACTATGCTGTTGTAAGTGGTGCTCAACCTAAAAATGCTCAAATTGCAAAAGCAGCGAAGCAACTTAAAGATGCTAAGAACAAAGGAGTTGTTGTAACTGGTTTAGATGATGTTAATGCGCAGTTAGTGGTTTTAGCTATTAATAATGCATTACAGTCTGAAGCGTTCAATCCTTCTGATGCTATCCTTACAAGAAAAGGAGATGCGAAAGCAGTTGCTCAATTAGTAGCTGATATGAAAGCTGGAAAAGTTCATACATTAATTATGAGCGGTGTTAATCCAGCGTATACTTTAGCAGATTCAAAAGAGTTTGTTGCGGCATTAAAATCAGTTAAACTTTCTGTTTCTTTCTCTATGAAAGAAGATGAAACGTCAACTTTAACTACAATTGCTGCTGCGGCTCCACATTATTTAGAGTCTTGGGGAGATGTTGCTATTACTAGAGGTAATTACAGCATTATGCAACCAACGATTCGTCCTTTATTCAATACAAAACAGTTCCAAGAAGCTTTATTAACTTGGACAGACAATACGGTTGCTTATTATGATTTCTTAAAATCTTTCTCTGCTACTTATTTAGCAGGAAAATCTTGGAATCAAGCAGTGCATGATGGTTTTGTTGCTTCTGTAGCAAGTCCATTAAGTGGAGCTTCTGCTGATTATGCTTCGGCAGCTTCAGCTTTAGCGCAAGCAAAATCTTCTAATTTTGATTTAGTTTTATACTCTAAAGTTGGAATGGGAGATGGGCAACAAGCAAACAACCCATGGTTACAAGAATTTCCTGATCCTATTACAAGAGTATCTTGGGATAACTATGTTACTATGTCTAAAGCAGATGCTGAAGCTAAAGGTTTTAAAAACTGGAATGTAGCTAACGGAGGTTTAAACGGAAGTTATGCTACTATTAAAGTAGGAAATGCTACTTTAGAAAACGTACCAGTTATTATTCAACCAGGTCAAGCAAAAGGAACTTTAGGTTTAGCTTTTGGATATGGTAAAAAATTAGGATTAAAAGAAGAGATGCAAGTAGGGGTTAATGCTTATGCTTTATATGCTAACTTAAACTCTAATCAATCGGCTACTATTACTGTTGCTGACGGAGAGCATGAATTTGCTTGTGTTCAGTTACAAAAAACATTAATGGGTAGAGGTGATATTATCAAAGAAACTACCTTAGAAGTTTTCAATACTAAAGACGCTAAAGTTTGGAATCCAATTCCAATGGTGTCATTAGATCACAAACCAACAGCTGCTACAGAAGTTGATTTATGGGATTCTTTTGATAGAAGTGTTGGTCACCACTTTAATTTGTCTATCGACTTAAATGCTTGTACAGGATGTGGAGCGTGTGTTATCGCATGTCACGCAGAAAACAATGTACCAGTAGTTGGTAAAGATGAAATTAGAAGAAGTAGAGATATGCACTGGTTGCGTATTGACAGATATTATTCACATGAGGAGACTTTCAGTGGTGATGTTGAAATGAAAGAAGGTTTAAGTGGATTAGGATTAACTAATTACGTTTTCGGAGACGGTCAATCTAATGAAAGTGTTCCTGGATTAAGACGTTTAGAAAGTCCTTCTGACAACCCTCAAGTTGCTTTCCAGCCTGTAATGTGTCAGCACTGTAATCACGCTCCTTGTGAGACGGTTTGTCCTGTAGCTGCTACATCTCATGGTAGAGAAGGTCAAAATCACATGGCATACAACAGATGTGTTGGTACGCGTTACTGTGCTAACAACTGTCCATATAAAGTAAGACGTTTCAACTGGTTCTTATATAACAAAAACAGCGAGTTCGATTATCATATGAATGATGATTTAGGTCGTATGGTTATCAACCCAGATGTAAATGTGCGTTCTCGTGGAGTTATGGAAAAATGTTCAATGTGTATCCAAATGACGCAAGCTGTTAAATTGAAAGCAAAACGTGAAGGTAGAGCTGTAGGTAAGGATGAATTCCAAACTGCTTGTTCTGCGGCTTGTTCAAGTGGCGCTATGAAATTTGGTGATATTAATGATTCAGCATCAGATGTTGCTAAATTAGTAGAATCTGACAGAATGTATCATTTATTAGAGCACATCGGAACAAAACCAAACGTGATGTACCACGTGAAAGTTAGAAACGATAAATAAGTATTAATTAATAGAAACAATATAAAGTATTATGTCGTCTCATTACGAAGCACCCATTAGAAAACCTTTAGTAGTAGGAAGTAAATCTTACCACGATGTAACGGTAGATGTAGCTAGACCTGTAGAAGGTAGAGCAAACAAACAATGGTGGACAGTATTTTCAATCGCATTAGCCGCTTTCCTATGGGGATTAGGTTGTATGATTTATACGGTAACCACTGGTATTGGAACATGGGGATTAAATAAAACAGTAGGTTGGGCTTGGGATATCACCAATTTCGTTTGGTGGGTAGGTATCGGTCACGCCGGAACTCTTATCTCTGCAGTATTATTATTATTCCGTCAAAAATGGAGAATGGCTATTAACCGTTCTGCAGAAGCAATGACGATTTTCTCGGTAATGCAAGCAGGTTTATTCCCAATTATCCACATGGGTCGTCCATGGTTAGGATACTGGGTATTACCAATTCCAAATCAATTCGGATCATTATGGGTGAATTTTAACTCACCATTATTATGGGACGTATTCGCAATTTCTACGTATTTATCAGTATCATTAGTTTTCTGGTGGACTGGTTTATTACCTGACTTTGCTATGCTACGTGATAGAGCGGTAACTCCTTTTACAAAAAGAGTATATTCTATCCTTTCATTTGGATGGTCTGGAAGAGCTAAAGACTGGCAACGTTTTGAAGAGGTTTCTCTTGTGTTAGCTGGTTTAGCAACTCCACTTGTACTTTCTGTACACACTATTGTATCCTTTGACTTTGCTACTTCTGTAATTCCAGGATGGCATACAACAATCTTACCTCCATACTTCGTTGCTGGAGCGATTTTCTCAGGATTTGCAATGGTAAATACTCTTCTTATTATCATGAGAAAAGTATCTAACTTAGAAGATTATATTACAGTACAACATATCGAATTAATGAATATCGTAATCATGATTACAGGTTCTATTGTTGGATGTGCTTATATTACGGAGTTATTCGTAGCTTGGTATTCTGGAGTAGAGTATGAACAATACGCATTCTTAAACAGAGCAACTGGTCCTTACTGGTGGTCATACTGGTTAATGATGACTTGTAACGTAATTTCTCCGCAAGTTATGTGGTCTAAGAAAATTAGAACCAACATTATGGCCTCTTTCATTATCTCTATTGTTGTAAACGTAGGTATGTGGTTTGAGCGTTTCGTAATTATCGTAACTTCATTACATAGAGATTATTTACCATCTTCATGGACAATGTTCCAACCAACTTTTGTTGATGCTGGTATTTATATTGGAACTATCGGATTCTTCTTTGTTTTATTCTTATTATATTCAAGAAGTTTCCCTGTAATTGCTCAGGCAGAGGTTAAAACAATCTTAAAAGGTTCTGGAGATAATTACAAGAGAGAAAGAGAACAACACGGTCATAATCATTCAGATAATCATTAATATCATGAGTAATAAAGTAATACACGCTATATATAATGATGATGATGTTTTAATGGATGCTGTAAAACAAACTAGAGCAGCTCATCATCATATCGAAGAAATTTATACGCCTTTTCCAGTTCACGGATTGGATAAAGCCATGGGGTTAGCTCCAACACGAATTGCAATTTGTGCATTTATATATGGATTAATTGGACTTTCAATTTACACTGCTTTGATGAATTTTATTATGATTCAAGATTGGCCGCAAGATATTGGAGGTAAACCAAGTTTTAGTTATTTGGAAAACATGCCTGCATTTGTGCCTATTATGTTTGAATTAACCGTTTTCTTTGCTGCTCACTTAATGGTAATTACTTTTTATATGAGAAGTAAATTAT
>JBILST010000029.1:0-14693 GCA_044371865.1 Flavobacterium sp. | reverse complement strand
GTATAATTTACACCCGCTCCAATGTATGGTTTGAAAACTTTTTTGTCAGAAGTATAAAAATGATATTGCGCTGTTAACGTTGGAGGCAATAACCAAACACTTCCCAAATTTACATCACCTGCTGCTGTATTAATTGCTTGAACATCATGTTTTGCTGTACCTAATATTAACTCTGCTGCAAAATTTTCAGTGAAAAAATAAGTAAAGTCTAATTCAGGAATTAAAGCATTTGAAATAGCAACATCACCTCCAATAATACCAATGGTAGCACTCTCTTCTGGAGCAACTCCAACTGCTCTTAATCTAACTTGCCATCTTTTAAATTCATTTGATTTTGATTCTTCTTTTGTTTCGTTATCTTGTGCGTTTACAATATTTACTGTCATTAAAGACATCGCCATTAAAGCAAAAACTATTTTTCTCATTTTAATTTAGTTTAAAAATTATGAGTCAAAGATATTTATATGTAAAAAGCTGAAAACTGATATAAATCATAGATTAAAAAATATTTATCTGTAATTATCATTTTAAAATACTACAATTTTAATTTACATTTGTAGTCTTATGCTAAAGACCGTTAATATCCTTAATAAAAGAGCTAAATTCGATTACGAAATTTTAGACAAATACACTGCTGGAATCGTTTTAACCGGAACGGAAATCAAATCCATTCGTTTAGGTAAAGCTTCTATTACAGAAAGTTTTTGTGAATTTAATGAAGGGGAACTTTTTGTAATCAATTCAAATATTGAAGAATATTTATATGGAACGCATTATAACCATAAAACAAAAAGCGAACGTAAACTACTTTTAAATAAAAAAGAATTAAAGAAATTATTTAAAGATTCTGACAACAAAGGATTAACCATAGTACCGCTTCGCTTATTTACTAATGAAAAAGGATTGGCTAAACTAGATATTGCCTTATGTCGCGGTAAAAAGAATTATGATAAACGAGAATCTTTAAAGGAACAAGACACAAAACGCGATATAGACCGAATTAAAAAAAGTTTCTAATCATACTTTTATGAAAGAAATTTTAAAACAAGCTCGAATAGAAAAAGGACTTTCAACAAGAAAGTTGGCGGAACTAGTAAAAATAGACCAAGCACTTATAAGTAAGTTTGAAAATGGATTTCGTATCCCTACCAAAAAACAAATTCAGACGCTTGCTCAAATTTTAGAAATCGATTTAAAGCCATTATTAGTAGCTTGGTACAAAGTGAAATTAGACCAAAATTTCGATCTAAATACGTTTGCCATTCAAGCCATTACAGAAATTCTTCAAGAAAAAGGCATTGAAGTTGGGAATTCATCCAAAGAAAAAGAAATTACTTCCATCTTAGACGAATTAGAAGTTTTGAAACAAAAATTAACGAATCTTCGCTAATTAATTTTTGTTTTCTAGCAACGGTACAAATCTAAAATCACCAAATTCATGCTTTTCAAACTGTGTCTCGTTTTTACGAATTAACAACGTCATAATTTGATCTTTTTCTCCTACCGGAATTACTAATCTTCCTCCTATTTTTAATTGTGCCATCAATGGTTGTGGTATAAATGGAGCGCCTGCAGTAACAATGATACCATCAAATGGAGCCTCTTCTGAAAAACCTTTATAACCATCGCCAAATATTAATTTTTTTGGTCGAATACTCAATTTTGGCAATAAAAGTGATGTCTTTTTAAACAATTGATTTTGTCGTTCAATCGAATATACAACCGCACCTAATTTACATAAAACTGCCGTTTGATAACCACTTCCTGTACCAATTTCTAACACTTTATGCTCTTTTTTAATTTCTAATAATTGTGATTGAAAAGCTACCGTATAAGGTTGCGAAATAGTTTGGTCAGCACCTATAGGAAATGCTTTATCTTGATAAGCAAAATCTTCAAAACTCGAATCTAAAAACAAATGACGTGGAATTTTACTAATAGCGGCTAATACATTTTTATCTGTAATTCCCTTTTCTTCCAACTGCTTTACAAGTTGATTTCTAAGCCCTTGATGTTTATTAGTATCTTTCAATTTAGGTAATATTATATTTTCGTAAAAATAGACTGAAATTTCTAAATATCAAATGTAAAATTTCTGAAACTTTTATTCCGAAGTTTTGAAACTTAAAGTTTTGAAACTTAAACTTTTGAACTTTAAACTAAAATTGTACTTTTGATAAAATTTAATCTTATGCTAAGAGTAGGCGTTTTAGGTGCGGGTCACCTTGGAAAAATACATTTACGATTATTAAAACAATCAGAAAAATATGAATTAGTAGGCTTTTACGATGCTTTTGATGAAAATGCAAACAAAGTAGCGGCCGAATTTGGTTATAAAAAATTTGATTCCATTGCCGAATTAATCGCTGCAGTAGATGTTGTAGATATTGTAACACCAACTCTACAACATTTTGAGTGCGCTCAACAAGTTATTGAAGCGGGAAAACACATTTTTATTGAAAAACCAATCTCAAATACGGTTGAAGAAGCTGAAGAAATTATCGCTTTAGCCAAAAAATACAATGTTAAAGGTCAGGTTGGACATGTAGAACGTTTTAACCCTGCCTTTACCGCTGTGAAAGACAAAATCAAGAATCCAATGTTTATTGAAACACATCGCTTGGCAGAATTCAATCCGCGCGGCACTGATGTTCCTGTGGTTTTAGATTTGATGATTCACGATATCGATGCTATTTTAAGCGTTGTAAAATCGAAAGTGAAATCTATTAACGCCAGTAGTGTTGCGGTGATTTCAGATTCTCCAGATATTACCAATGCACGAATTGAATTTGAAAACGGTTGTGTAGCCAATATTACTTCGAGCCGAATTTCAATGAAAAACATGCGTAAATCGCGTTTCTTCCAAAAAGACGCTTATATTTCTGTTGACTATTTAGACAAAGTGTGTGAAATTGTTCGCATGCAAGATGCTCCTGAAGTACCGGGTGATTTTGATATGATTTTACAAAATGCCGAAGGTGTAAAAAAACAAATCTATTTTGATAATCCAAATGTACAAGCAAATAATGCGATTTTGGACGAATTAGAAACATTTGCAGACGCTATCAATAACAACACTACGCCAATCGTAACATTAGAAGATGGAACCGAAGCACTTCGTGTGGCGTATCAGATTATTGATTGTATGAAAAGATAGAAACATAAATGACTAGAAAAGAATTTATTATAACACTCATCGAGAAAAAACTAAAACCTTTACTATATTTAATAGTTTTAGCTTATTTTGTTATCTATATTTTTAACATAGTTAACAACGATACAAGTAATGATGTTAATAGCATTTTCAATCTAATATTTTTAGTTTCTATACTATTTTTAATTCTAGGAATTATAAAATACATAATTGACATTATAAATTATAATATACCTAATTCTGTCAAAAACAGTTTATCATATTTATCAAAAATTATAAATTCAGTAAGTTTCGTCGGATTATTCTTTATAGCATATTTTTCTTATGCAGAAGGAAAATTCATCCAAACAATTTTTATATCATCAACTATAATTTATTTAACATACACTAAAATCAATCTAAAAAAATGAACACAATAGCTGTAATTGGTGCAGGAACAATGGGCAACGGAATTGCTCATACTTTTGCACAAAGCGGATTTACCGTAAAATTAATCGATATTTCAGACAAATCATTAGAAAAAGGAATGGCAACTATTGCTGCTAACCTTGACAGAATGGTTTCAAAAGGAACTATTACAGAAGATGACAAAATCAAAACCATCGGAAATATTATTACGTACACAGACATCAAAGACGGTGTGGTAGGTTGTGATTTAGTAGTGGAAGCGGCTACCGAAAACGTTACTTTAAAAATGAACATCTTCAAACAATTGAGCGATGTTTGTGACCATAACATAATTTTAGCTTCGAACACTTCTTCTATTTCTATTACTCAAATTGGAGCACAAGTTGTTCATCCAGAAAGAGTTATCGGAATGCACTTTATGAATCCGGTGCCAATTATGAAATTGGTTGAAATTATCCGTGGATATTCTACTTCGGATGAAGTGACTAAAATCATCATGGATTTATCAGTTAAATTAGGAAAAACACCAACAGAAGTAAACGATTATCCAGGTTTTGTAGCCAACAGAATCTTAATGCCTATGATTAACGAATCGATTGAAACGTTATACAACGGAGTTGCTGGTGTACAAGAAATTGATACGGTGATGAAATTAGGAATGGCGCACCCAATGGGACCATTACAATTGGCTGACTTCATCGGATTAGACGTTTGTTTGTCTATCTTAAATGTAATGTACGACGGATTCAAAAACCCAAAATATGCACCTTGCCCATTATTAGTAAACATGGTAATGGCTGGAAAATTAGGCGTTAAATCGGGTGAAGGATTTTATGATTATTCTGAAAGTAAAAAAGCAGAGAAAGTTTCTAAACAATTTTCTAAATAAAGTGAAAAGTGATTAGTAATTAGTGAATAGCTAGTTACTAATCACTAATTACTAATCACTCAAAAATGGCCAAAATAAAACCTTTCAAAGCAGTTCGTCCGGCAGCGGATAAAGTTGCCTTAGTTACTTGCAGAACGTACGACGATTATAGTTCGGCTGAGCTTGCCGCTTGGTTGGATTTTAATCCGTATTCGTTTTTGCATGTGATTCATCCTGCTTATGCCAATGCGCAAAAAGTGTCCTTGGAAAAACGTTTTAAAGCCGTTGCAAACAAATATCAAGATTTCAAACACGACCAAATTCTAATTGAAGAAGAACATCCTGTTTTTTATCTGTACGAAATTCAGTCAAAAGGCCAAACTTTTACTGGAATTATTGCTGGAACTTCAGTGAAAGATTACCAAGATAAAGTCATAAAAAAACACGAAGACACCTTGCAATATCGGGTGGAATTGTTCAAAGATTATTTACATCAAACGAATTTTAACACCGAACCCGTTTTAATTACGTATCCCGATAGTGTGGAGATTAATACGTTTATTGCATTGCGAAAAAAGAGCGAGCCTGTTTACGAATATTCGACACCCAATAAAGAAAAACACACGCTTTGGAAAATTGATACGCAATCTGAAATCGATTGGCTACAAGAACATTTTGAAGGAATTCCAAATTTATATATTGCCGATGGCCATCATCGCTCAGCTTCGGCGGAAATGTTATACGAACAAGACAAGCATTTAGGTAACGAAAATCTGAATTATTTTATGAGTTTCTTAATTGCAGAAAGCAACGTCAAAATATACGAATTCAACCGATTGATTCGCGATTTGAATGGTTTGAGTAAAGAAGAATTCATAAAGAAATTATCAGAAAACTTTATCATCAAAGCGAAAGACCAAGAAATTTGGAAACCTCAAAACAAGTTTGAATTTGGCATGTATTTAGCTGGTAGTTTCTATGCTTTATTTTATAAACATGAAAACCATAACGCAACTAGTGTTTTAGACAGTTTAGATGCCCAAATTTTATACGACAAAGTATTATTTCCATTATTAGGAATCGAAGATTTACGAAACGACGAACGCATTGATTACATTCCAGGAAAACAATCTATTTCGGTAATAAAAGACTTAATCGACGAAGGCAAATTTGAAGTAGGCTTCATGCTCTACCCTTCCGACATCAACGAAATCAAAGCCTTAGCCGATAACAATTTAATCATGCCTCCAAAATCAACCTATATCGAACCGAAGTTTAGAAGTGGTTTGGTGGTTTATGAACTTTAATAGAGTTAGGTGTTTGAAGATGGAAGTAAGGAGTAAAAGAAAATAAACACAATTTTTTAGTTCTGAACTTGTTTCAGAATTTATTTTTTGAAAAACAATTCAAAATTCCTATTTTTATAAAAATTTACGCCATGCAAAACAATATTATATTTTATCAAACAGAAAAACAGAATGTAACCATCAATGTTACATACCTTAATGAAAGTTTTTGGCTTTCTCAAAAAATGATTGCTCAACTTTTTAATGTTGAAGTCCCAGCAATCAGTAAACATCTTACCAACATTTATTCTGAAAATGAACTTCAAAAAGAAGCAACTATTTCCATTTTGGAAACAGTTCAATTGGAAGGTAACAGAAACGTTAAAAGAAAAGTTGAATTCTACAATCTTGATGCAATAATTGCCGCTGGATATCGTGTCAATTCTAAAGAAGCTACTCAATTTAGAATTTGGGCAACTCAAACATTAAAAGAATTTATCATTAAAGGTTTTGTTTTGAACGATGAAATGTTGAAAAACGGAAAACCTTTTGGTAAAGATTATTTTGATGAATTATTAGAGCGAATAAGAGAAATTCGTTCGAGCGAGAGAAGATTATACCAAAAGTTAGGCGATATTTTCGAACAATGTAGTGCCGATTATTCTAAAAATTCTGAAGAAACTAAACTTTTCTTCAAAATGGTTCAGAATAAATTGCATTTTGCAATATCAGGAAGAACCGCAGCTGAAATAATTTTTGAAAGAGCAGACAAATCAAAAGATTTTATGGGTTTATCTACTTGGAAAAATGCCCCTGGAGGAAAAATTCTAAAAAGCGATGTCACCATTGCAAAAAATTATCTGAATGAAAATGAAATTGGTGATTTGAATTTATTAGTGAGTGCTTTTTTAGATTTAGCAGAATTTCAAGCAAGAAGAAATCAAATCATGAATATGAAAGATTGGTTAGAACGTACCAATAAATTCTTAGAAAGTAATAGTTTAGATGTTTTACCAAATGCAGGAAAAATTTCACACGAACAAGCCATTGATAAAGCACATACAGAGTTTGAAGAATTTAGAATCCTACAAGACAAAAATTACATTTCAGATTTAGATGAAAGTATAAAAAAAATAAAAAAATAATCCCAATTTTGTCATTTCGACGAAGGAGAAATCACATTAGAATATGAAAAAAACATTGTTCTTTTTATTGTTTGTCAACTTTTGTTATTCGCAAGAGAAAGAATTAACTATTCATGAAATTGACAGTATTGTCAAAACTTCAAAAAATATAATTCAGTCGAGTGGGATTATTAAAAAAAACAAAAGAACAATTGGAGGATTTAATCAGACAGAGATTTCTTTTAACAATAAACTTATTTATTCAACTTATGGTGAAAATACGACAGATAAAGAGAATAATTTCAATCATTTTTATGAATTCTATTTTTTTAATGAAAATCCAATTTTTGTCAGAATAAATATTGAAAAAACAAATATTAAAGATAATTCAAAAGAAGTTTTTAAAGCTGCATTAAATGAAACTGAATCAACTTCTTTCAAAGAAATAAAAAATCCGTTTTTAATTAATTTAAGAATGAAATTAAATAGAATCATTTTTGATTTCATAAATAACATGCCAGAATAATGTCAATAGCTAAAAACCTTACCGAAATAAAATCCCAACTTCCTAATCACGTTACATTGGTAGCGGTTTCAAAAACCAAACCTGTAGCTGATTTAATGGAAGCTTACGATGCTGGGCAACGTATTTTTGGAGAAAACAAAATCCAAGAAATGACCGATAAATGGGAAGTCATGCCAAAAGACATTGAATGGCACATGATTGGTCACGTGCAAACAAATAAAGTCAAATACATGGCTCCTTATGTGAGTTTGATTCACGGAGTTGATAGTTTGAAATTATTACAAGAAATCAACAAACAAGCCGCTAAAAATAATCGTGTGATTGATTGTTTGTTACAAGTATTTATTGCCGAAGAAGAAAGTAAATTTGGATTAGATGAACAAGAATTGGAAGAGCTACTGAAACTAGTTCAGCATGACAAAGAAAACTATAAAAACATCAGAATCGTTGGTTTAATGGGAATGGCCACGTTTACCGAAAATAAAAACCAAATCGAAAAAGAATTCAAGCATCTAAAAACTATTTTTGATAAATACAAAACACTGAACACTGAACACTGTCAACTGAACACTCTCTCAATGGGCATGTCGGGTGATTATCAACTCGCAATTTCATGCGGAAGTACGATGGTTCGAATAGGAAGTAGTATATTTGGAAGCAGATAAAAAATTGCAATATCAAAAGTCAATTGCAAAATTCAACAAAAAATGGAAAATAAATACGATATTTTTAGTGAAAAAATTTTCAATTTTGAAGACAGATTAGTTCGATTTGCTGGAGAATGTATTTTCTTTACTAGAAATTTGAATAAGTCATACGAAAATGAATATTACAAAAATCAATTAATAAGATCTTCGGGAAGTTCCTCATTAAATTTTGGTGAAGCGCAAGGAACAATTTCTGACAAAGATTTTGTTTTTAAAGTAGGTTTATCAGTAAAAGAATTAAAAGAATCTCGAAATTCGTTGAAAATATTAAACTACATAAAAGAAGGAGATGAAACTATAAGACTTTTGCTATTAAAAGAAGTTGAAGAATTAATAGCAATCGCATCAAAAATGATAATTAACAAAAAATAATCTTTCAATAACAATATCAATAGCAAAATTCAAATTTCAATAGTTTATTAATTGATATTGTTTTTTGAAATTTAATTTGATATTGATTTTTGATATTGCCATTAAAAATGTACTGTATACTCGACATAGAAACCACTGGAGGCCAATTCAACGAAGAAGGAATTACCGAAATCGCCATTTATAAATATGATGGTCATGAGGTGGTGGACCAATTCATTAGTTTGGTGAATCCTGAAAAGCCAATTCAACCTTTTGTGGTGAAATTGACTGGGATTAATAATGCCATGTTGCGAAGTGCTCCGAAATTCTATGAAGTTGCTAAAAGAATTATCGAAATTACAGAAGGATGCGTTGTCGTAGCTCATAATGCATCTTTCGATTATCGTATTTTAAAAACCGAATTCAGACGTTTGGGTTATGATTTCAAGAAACAAACTCTTTGCACGGTTGAATTAGCTAAAAAGTTAATTCCGGAACAAGAATCGTATAGTTTAGGAAAATTAGTTCGTGCGTTAGGAATTCCTATGGCAGACCGTCACAGAGCTAGTGGTGACGCCATGGCAACTGTGAAATTATTTAAGATGTTGATGGCAAAAGACGTTGAAAAAGAAATCGTAAAAAGTTTCATTAAAACGGAAATCAAATCGGGAATTTCACCAAAACTATTAGATATCGTAGAAAGTTTACCTTCCAAAACGGGAATCTACTACATTCACAATGAAAAAGGCGATTTAATTTACATTGGTAAAAGTAAAAACATCAAAAAACGCGTCAACCAACATTTCACTGGAACTTCAAGTAAAAGTAAAAAAATACAACGCGATGTATTTGCTGTCTCAGTTGAAGAAACGGGTAGCGAATTAATAGCACTTTTAAAAGAAAGTGAAGAAATTAAAATCAATAAGCCTATTTATAATAGAGCGCAACGCAAAAGCATTTTTCAATATGCCTTATATGTGCATAAAAATGAAGAAGGTTATTTAGCGTTAAGCATTGAAAAAGCAGATGGTCGTAAAAAAGAAATTACGTCATTCACTACTTTACAAGAAGGAAGAAATGCTTTATTTAAAATCACTGAAAATCACAATTTGTGTCAGAAAATCAATGGTTTATATATCACAAAAAACGATTGTTTTCAACATAAAATAAAAGAATGCAATGGCGCTTGCATTGGCGAAGAATCTCCAGAAAGTTATAACGAAAGAGTTACTGAATTTATAGAGGAAAGCTCTTTTGAAAACAACAATATGATTATTATTGATCGTGGTAGAACATTTGATGAGAGAAGTGCCGTTTTAATTGAAAATGGACTTTATAAAGGCTATTGCTTTTACGAATTAAATTATCAAATTACCAACATCGATATTTTGAAAAACATCATTATACCGATGCAACATAATCGCGATATTAAAACGATTATTCAAAGTTATTTACGCAAAAACAAAGTTTACAAAGTAATTAAGTTTTAAAGTTGAATTACCTAATCACAATCATCGGGCCAACAGCCATCGGAAAAACGGCGCTAAGTATTGCTTTAGCACAACATTTTGGTTGCGATATTATTTCGTGCGATAGCCGTCAGTTTTTTAAAGAAATGAAAATTGGTACGGCTGTTCCAAGTGATATAGAATTAGCTGCGGCACCACATCATTTTATTCAAAATAAATCGATTTTTGAAAGTTATTCAGTTGGTGATTTTGAACAAGAAGCTTTAGCTAAATTGGACGAATTATTTCAGAAAAACAACATTCAAATTATGGTCGGTGGTTCAGGTTTGTATGTGGAGGCGATTTTGAAAGGATTTGATGATTTTCCAGATATTGATGATTCGGTTCGAGCTGAAATTAATGCAAAATTTGATGCTTTAGGAATTGACTATTTACAACAAGAATTACAAGAATTAGATTCGGAATATTACCAAAAATTACAGTCTGAAAATCCGCAAACTTTACAAAATCCGCAACGTATGAAACGTTTTGTGGAAGTTTGTATTGGAAGTGGAAAACCGTATTCGAGTTTCATTGGTAAACGTAAAAATGTGAGAAACTTCACTCCTATTGTCATTGGTTTAGAAGCAGACAGAGAAATAATGTACGATAGAATCAACCAACGCGTTGATATCATGCTAAATGAAGGTCTTTTAGCCGAAGCTCAAGCACTTTATCCAAACAAACATTTGAATGCCTTACAAACCGTTGGTTACAGAGAATTATTCGATTATTTTGATGGAAAAACAACCTTAGAATTCGCTATCGAACAAATTAAAATGAATACGAGACGATTTGCCAAACGTCAAATTACATGGTTTAAACGAACTGAAAATGTGAGTTGGTTTGATTATGTGAATGATAGAAACGAGATTATTAAATTAGTAGAATTAACAATAAAGTAACGCAACTTATTGAAAATAAAATCATCTTTATAAAAAAATGAACAATGAAAAAGTTACTATTATTATTTCTTTTATTACCTATATTTTTAGCTTTTCAATGTGAACCAGGCGAGCCTTGTACAGCCAAAATCACACAAAAATCAAAGCCAAATTTAATTACTATTGAAAATCTTCAAGCAACTTATAATATTGGAGATATTATTTGGCTTAATTCTACTCTAGAAAAAAATCAAAATTTTGATAACCCTAATGAAACTATTGACTTATTTAGTTATCCGCTAGAGTATGCATTAGGTATTCAATTTTATAAATCATCAATCTATAATCCTGAAATTTATCTTTGCTTAAATAGTACTACCACAGAAATAGATCAAGGAACCTTAAACGAAACTTTGGGGTGTAATTTGTTTGTTTATGAAAAAATTGGTGATGAATTAAAATGCAGAATTGGAGTTAAACTTTTAGAAACTGGAAACTATAAACTATCAATCTATAACATTTCAACTTTTAGAGAAACTGGTTTAAATTGTGGTGATAAAGGATTAGATATATTCACAACATTTAGCAATAACAACCAACAAGAAATTAATTTTACCGTTCAATAATTAAGTTTAATTTTAATACTTTTTATGCCCATTTCACCCAGCTTTACTTCTATCTTAGAACAAGAATACGAAATCAATTTTCTGCAATGCTATCCAAATGGTTTGTTGAAATATACTGATTTGTGCAATATTTTTCAAATCACAGCCGGAATTCATGCTGATTTAGGCGGAATCAGTTTTAGCGATATGCAAGAACATCATCAGGCTTGGGTGATGAGTAAAATGCGATTAGAAATTATCAGTTTACCAAAATGGAAAGAGAAAGTTACCGTAAAAACTTGGATAAAATCATTGGAAAATTCGCGTTCAACTCGTTGCTTGGAATTGTATCGTGGTGATGAAAAATTAGCAGGTTGCGAAACCTATTGGGCAGTTTTGAATACCCAAATCAGAAGACCAGAAAATTTGGCTTTACCTCACGAACATTTTATCAAATATCCAGCACACAGCGCAACTGAAAAATCGGTACAGCGAATAAATTTGGATGTTCCGTTTGAAAAAGTTTTGGATTATAAAGTTCAGTTGTCAGATTTAGATATTGTAAATCACGCTAACAACGTAAAATACTTGGAATGGTGTCTGAATACCATGGATAGAAAATTCGTTTTAAAACAGCACATAAAAGGTTTTGAAATGAATTTCTTAAAAGAATTGAATTTGAATGACGAAGTGATCATTTCAAATAATGAAAATACATATGTAATTTCTAAAGAAGATAAGATTTGTTTCGCATTAGAAATAAACGAATAAAAAAAGTCCTGATTTCTCAGGACTTTTTTGTTATTTTTTGATAACCAATCTAAAACCTTCTCCGTGAATGTTTAAGATTTCTACGTTTTCATCTAATTTTAAGAATTTTCTCAATTTAGCGATGTAAACATCCATACTTCTTGATGTGAAGTAGTTATCGTCTCTCCAAATTTTTGTTAAAGCTAATTCTCTTGGCATTAAATCATTTTCATGAAGTGCTAACATTTTTAATAGTTCACACTCTTTTGGTGATAATTTAATAGGTTCTTGTCCAGGAAAAGTTAAGAAACGTAATTTTGAGTTTAAGTGGAATTTACCAATTTCAAATTCAAATTTAGTTGTATCTGGTTTTACTTCTGATGCTTTTCTTTGGATAATCGCTTTAATTTTCATTAAAAGCACTTCCGAATCAAACGGTTTGTTTAAATAATCGTCTGCTCCTACTTTATATCCTTTTAAAACGTCTTCTTTTAGTGTTTTAGCTGTTAAAAAGATAATTGGCACTTCTTGGTTTTTCTCACGGATTTCTCTTGCTAAAGTATAACCATCTTTATAGGGCATCATGACATCCAAGATGCATAAATCGTATATGTCTTTTTTAAATTTTTCAAAGCCTTCCATTCCGTTTTTTGCTAACGTAACTTCAAAGTCATTGATCATTAAATAATCTTTTAAAACCGCTCCAAAATTTGGATCGTCTTCAACTAATAATATTTTTTTTGCTTCCATAGTTTATAGTGTATATTTTTAATTTATTAATGGTAATTTTATAATAAAGGTGCTGCCTTTTCCTTTTTCACTTTCTACAAATATTTGTCCGTTATGATCTTCAACAATTTGTTTTACATAGGCTAAACCTAGTCCATGTCCTTTGACATTGTGTAAATCTCCTGTATGCTCTCGATAGAATTTTTCAAAAACCCTTTTTTGAGCCACTTTACTCATTCCTGCTCCTTGGTCAATGATTTTAATTACAATAAAATCTTTGATGTTTTCTGTCACTACGTCAATAATTGGTGCATCTGGAGAATATTTAATAGCATTGTCAAGAATATTAACCAAAACATTAGTAAAATGTACTTCATTTAAAAGGATGGTATTTCGTTGTGCATTAAAATGTTGATGAACAATACCTTCTCTATCTTCTACAATTAAACTAACATGCTCTATTGCATCTTCAATAATTTCTGAAACATCACGAGGTTCTTTTGAAATATCTAGTTCATTTTTTTCTAAACGAGAAATACGCAAAACATTTTCAACTTGAGCATGCATTCGTTTGTTTTCCTCTTTAATCATTTGAAGATATCGCTGCACTTTTTCTTTATCATCAATAATTTTTGGGTTCTTTATGGCATCTAAAGCTAAATTTATAGTAGCAATAGGTGTTTTAAACTCATGTGTCATATTATTAATGAAATCAGTTTTGATTTCAGAAATTTGTTTTTGTTTGATTAACTGATTCAAAGCACTTGAATAGGTTAAAACAATAACCAAAGTAAACAATAAAGACAGACTTGAAATTCCAATTAATGAAGAAAAAACAAATTTGTTTTTTTGTGGAAAACTAACAAGTAATTGATATTTAGAAAGTCCCTCATTATCTTGAAAAACGGGAATACCATAGGTTGTATTGCTATTGTATTTAAAGTCCTCAGAACGTATTTTTGTTGCTAAACCATTACTATAAATACCAAACTCAAAAGGTGTTTTTACACCATACTTATGAAGTTCATCTTTTAAGTATTTTCCTAATTCTTCAGTAGAAACTCTTTCTTGTAAAGGTTTTAACGAAACTACATCTTTGAATGTTACTTCAAAATTTGCTTTGTCTAAACTGGTAACGTTTCCAACTTTTTTTATTGAAACATCTGGAAAAGAACGAATTTTTAAACTTCCATCATTTATAGTATTTCCATTAAAAACTTCTGTTTTTCTCTTTGAAATGACTTTTCCAAAATTTAAAGCTTCAGCATTTTTATCAAAGAACGAGCCATTAATTCCGTAATTTTCAGCTACTAATGTATTTGTATATATTATTGTTTCATTCGTTTTTTTATCGCGTTCATAAAAATATATTTCTTTCAACTCTTCCTCTCTAGGAATTTTTCCTGTACTATCAATAATTTTATTGTAGTGATTATAAAAAGAAACCAATTCTTTTTCATTAATTGTATTGGAAACATTTCCTAAAACTTGTTGTACATGATACTTAAATTCTTCTTCATTTTTATCCAATGAAGTAGATATCCAATATAATTGAACTAAAATAATTCCTATTAATGACAAACTCATTAAAAAGACCAATAATCTAAATCTTGATTTATTCATCGAAACAAATTTAACATTTTAACACTTCTTGTTAAAATACATTAACCAAAGATTAACATAATAACCTTTTATTATGTTTTTGCTAAAATTTTAAGAATTTTATCAATTTTTAATAAAGTTGTTTCCAAATTTGTATTTTCTACAACAAAATCGCTTAGTTTTATTTTATC
>JBILST010000296.1:0-2771 GCA_044371865.1 Flavobacterium sp. | reverse complement strand
CATGGCCTGTGGCATCTTTAGGTTGGGTTTCTTCATTAGTTCAAGAAGCAGAAGCTTCTCAAAAACGTATTAATGAATTTTTAAAAGAAGATCCCGAAATTAAAAACACAGCAACTAGTAGAACAACTATTGAAGGTAACATAAAATTTGACAACGTTTCATTTGAATACGATGATACAAATTGCAAGGCTTTAAAAAATATTTCTTTTGAGGTAAAAAAGGGACAAACATTAGCTATTTTAGGAAAAACTGGTTCAGGAAAATCTACATTACTTACGCTAATTAGTCGACTATATGACACCAATTTAGGAACCGTATTAATCGATAATAAAAACATTAAAAATTTAAATTTATTCGATTTGCGCAATCAAATTAGTGTGGTGCCGCAAGATGCTTTTTTGTTTTCAGACAGTATCAAAAACAATATTAAATTTGGAAATGAAAACGCTACCGATGAAGAAGTAATAGAAGCGGCTAAAAAAGCGGTAGTTCATGATAATATTATGACGTTCAATCAACAATATGAAACTATTTTAGGAGAACGAGGCATTACATTATCGGGTGGACAAAAGCAACGTGTTTCTATAGCTAGAGCATTAATAAACAATGCTCCTATCCTACTTTTAGACGATTGCTTAAGTGCCGTTGATACCGAAACCGAAGAAACCATTTTAAATAACTTATTAGCATATTGCAAAAACAAAACTACCATAATTGTAAGTCATAGAGTTTCGTCTGCTAAAAATGCCGATTGGATTATCATATTAGACGAAGGAAAAATTATTGAGCAAGGCACTCATTCTCAACTAGTAGAACAAAATGGATACTACAAAGAGTTATATATAAAACAACTTTCGGAAAAAGAAATTGACTAAACTTTTGTTTAATCCAATTTTTTTTTAGATTTTTGAGACGCTATAAACTAATTAATTTGAAAGTAGGATTATGAGAGAAAATGACATGTTAGAAAAAGAAGATATTTTTTCTAAAGTATTGCGTGCAGGAAGAAGAACATATTTCTTTGATGTAAGAGCTACAAAAGCAGATGATTACTACATTACAATTACAGAAAGTAAAAAATTCACAGAAGAAGATGGTTCATTTCACTTTAAAAAACACAAAATTTATTTATACAAAGAAGATTTTGCTGCTTTTAGAGAGATTTTAGACGAAATGACTGATTTTGTTTTAGACCAAAAAGGGGAAGAAGTAATATCAGAAAGACATCAAAAAGACTTCAAAAGAGAAATTTATGCGGATGGTAACGAAGAAGTAAAATCTACTGAAAGTTTTACAAATATTGATTTCGACGATATTTAATCATCAGATTTTAAAATACAAATCCCAAATTCTAAAAAAAGAGTTTGGGATTTTTTTGTTGAAACAAATTTGTCATTTCGACGAAGGAGAAATCACATTATCAAATTTCTTTATGAGATTTCTCCTTCGTCGAAATGACAAGAATATCACTACTCCTTCACAAACTTCGCATTTGCACTACCCTTTTCAGAATTAATTTTAACAAAATACGTTCCTGAAGCTAAACTAGAAACATCTATTGCATTAATAGTATTTGTAGTAGCTATAACAATTTGACCTAATTGATTATAAATTTCGATTGAGTTTATTGCTAGGCCTTGTTTAGTTTGAATATTTAAAACTTCCTCTGCCGGATTTGGATACAAAGTAAAATATGATCCAAAATCGAAATCTTGTGTGCTTAAAGCGGCAACAGTTGTTGTGTACGTATTCGTTGTAATTGGGAAATTATAATCGAAATAAATATTAGCATTATTGGTAAAAGTATCACCTAAAACTAAAGTTGGTTTCGTTTTAATTTTAAACAATACATAACCATCATTTGTAGCATCATTAAAATCTAAATTGATATTCTCAAAAATGAACTCTACTTTGTCCCCATTAATTCTTGTGTAAAAATCATGGCTACTTTTTAGAGGAACTAAAGTTGAGATATCAAACTTCGTCAAATCAATCATATCTTTCACCACAATATTTTCTGCAGGATATGTACCTGTATTTTCAAAACGAATGACATAATGAACATAGTTACCAACTTCTGTTGGAGTAATTGTTGTTCCTTCTAAACATGTTTTATCATTTGGATCATAAGAACCTACTATCGTTTGATCTAAAGTAAGTGTATTATCTATTGGCATTTCATCAGTATTTGTAGAGGTTATAGTTGCTGTATAATTCAAAACATCTCCATTATTAACTGCTGGAATTTCCATTGGAGAGTTTAAATTGAAAGTAAATTCAATTTCTCTAGTTTCAAATGGCTGTAAATTACTATAATTCCAACTAAAACTATTAGTAGCAGAACTATTATAAACAGGATTAGAAGAAACATAATCTAATCTTAAATCATCAAAAGTTAAACTTATAGAACCGTATTCAATTTGATTTCCCTTATTTCTATATACTAATTTATAATCAGCATCAAAACCTGGACGAGCAGGAGTAGTTGGTAATAAAACAACTTCAACATCAGATTTTACACCATTTGCTGTTACACAAAAATTCTGATTAAACGGACTTACATGTGTTGGAAAATTAACAGTAAAACTTGTTGGTGAGATGTTGAAATAAGTTGGATTTTCTAAAACAGGAGAAAATGTATAATTTCCAGCTTGAACTGGAATGAAATAACTTCCAGTTTGATTAGCAATAAAATTATTTGTATTTACCCCATCAGTAATTGAAAAGTTTAAATTTGAATAATTAATATCATCATTATTGCAACCATTTGA
>JBILST010000202.1:0-4428 GCA_044371865.1 Flavobacterium sp. | reverse complement strand
GAATTTCATCAATTTTTAATAAAGTTGTTTCTAAATTTGTATTTTCTACAACAAAATCACTTAGTTTTATTTTATCTGCTTCGGGAAGTTGATTTTTAATTCGTGCTAAAACGCTCTCTTTACTTGAATTATCTCGTTTCATAGCTCTTTCAATCCTAACATCTTCTGGAGCTGTTATTAAAATTACTTTATCGCAATCTTTATGACCACCTGTTTCAAACAAAATAGCTACTTCTTTAATAATAAAAGAAGCATCTTTATGTTCCTTCATCCAATTACTAAAATCATTTTTAACTGCTGGATGAACAATTGCATTTAGTTGTTTTAATTTCTCAGGATTAGAAAATACAAATTCAGCAATTTTATTCCGATTTAAAGTGTTATCATCATTTAAAACGGATTGGGGAAACAAATTTTGAATATTATGTTTAACATCTGTACGTTCCATTATTTTCTTAGCCTCTTCATCTGCTATGTAAACTGGAATACCTTTTGAAGCAATATAATTAGCTACGGTAGATTTACCACTTCCAATTCCTCCTGTTAAACCAATAATTCTTGTCATCGTTATTTCTTAAAAAATAATTCTGGAAATGCCACTTGTGGCTGTTTTTTTAATAATACAACTTTATAAAAAGAAAGTAAAAAACCTTTTCCATACCCATAAAATTGAATTACAGCTGCCCATATTGAATATAACGCAATTTTTAAACTTTTATTAGTCAATAAAGAACTCATAAAAAGCAACCAAAAATAAAGCACGTATAACGCAATAAATATATAAATAGAAAAGAATGCTAATAGAACTGAAAATAAAAATCCAATTAAAAAAAGACTAGGAAACCAAAAAGTAATTTTAGCATACTCAGGATACCATGAATTTAATATTGGTCTAGCTTTTCCAAATTTATTTACTTGAATTTGGAATTT
This sequence comes from Flavobacterium sp., assembly GCA_044371865.1. GTDB lineage: Bacteria > Bacteroidota > Bacteroidia > Flavobacteriales > Flavobacteriaceae > Flavobacterium. The sequence goes on along the minus strand of JBILST010000202.1, from coordinate 3,498 downwards.
TTCCCAACTAATTCTTCGTTTATGATATACAAAAGCATTTTTAATTAATTTAGTTTTAAAACCTAAATTCCATAATCTAATTGACAAATCTGGATCTTCACCAGGGTGAATATTTCCAAAACCATTAGATGCTTCAAAAGCTTTTTTAGACAATCCCATATTAAAACTTCGAGGTTGAAATTTATCAACTTTTTCGCTTCCACCTCTAATTCCCCCTGTAGTTAAAAAAGATGTCATTGTAAAATTAATTGCTTTTTGCACATCAGAAAAGGAATCCAATGCTGCATCAGGACCGCCAAAACAATCTACATATTCTACTTCTAAACTCTTTTGAACATGCGTTAAATAATCTGAAGGAATTATGCAATCTGAATCTAAAATAATAAAATAATCGCCTTTCGCATTTTGCATTCCAAAATTTCGAGAATCTCCAGGTCCAGAGTTAGGTTTAAAAAAATACGAAATAGTTAATAGCTGACTAAACTTTTCAATAATATTATGACAGGGAATTGTTGAACCATCTTCTATTATTACAACCTCAAAAGGAATATTAGAAGTGAATTTTGTTAGACTTTCTAATAATTCTTCGATTTCATCGGGTCGATTATAAACAGGAACAATAAACGAAAAATACATCTTTCTTTTTTTTACAAACCTACATAAAATTTAAAGATTATGTATGGAAGTTTTAACTTTTATGAAGATTGTAAACGTCATTTTTAAAACAAAAAAAGTCCCGATAAATCGGGACTTTAATCATTAACTTAAACTATTAATTATTGCTTAACTACTTTTAAAGTTTTGATAGTATCACCAGCTGTTACATTTACAATGTATGTACCAGCACTTAATTGAGACATATCAATTTGTGATGAAGTTGCATTAATGTTTTTAGAAATCACTTCCTGACCTAACATGTTAATAATTTTAACAGAAGAAATTTCAGAAGTGTAAGAAATATTTAATACATCTTTAACTGGGTTTGGATAAGCAGAGAAATTAGCATTATCAAATGAACCTGAAGATAAAGTTGTAGTTACACCAATAGTAAATGGCCCTTCAGGAGAATCTCCGAAACCGCTATAGTGCCCAACATTAATATAATATGTAGTTCCTAAAGTAGAAGCTACAATTGTATAAGTTTCACCAGCACTAGTTCCGCCATTATCTATACTTGCCACACAAGTAAAAGTACCACAAGAACCTGTATAAACACCAAGTTCTGGATCCCATCCTGTTACAGCTGTAACATCAATAATAATATCGCCTCCATTACCAACAACAGTATACCAAACACCGTCATTCATACCCGTACAAGTAGAAACTACAGGACCTGTAGCCGCTGAAGCATCTTGAGTATTGCTATATGGCATAGTTAAAACTGATATTGCATTAGCACAATCATCATTTACTGGAGGACATACATATGTAAAAGTACCTAAAGGCAAATTACAAGTTACATCAGAACCATGTAATAAAGTTAAAGTTACAGAAGAACCTGATGCAAACGGACCAACATTAACTACTCCAATTGCAGCAACAGGCCATGTAGTTGTACCATCAGAAATTGAAGGTGTACCACTTCCTAAAGCTGTTACATTAACATCAATTGAGAATTGAGTTGTACCACAAGCTGGAACTATAGAAGTTGTAGCAGCTGGAGGTGTACAAGTAGCAGCAACAACATTTACTGTAAAATCAGCTGTTTCTCCATAACTACCACTGTAACATGGATTTGCTGGAGTTTGTAATGCGTCTGTTGCAACAATTCTCATTCTGTGTTGACCTAATGGAGCAGTACCTGGCATAACAAATGAAGCATTCAAAATTGTTGGTGATACTGCAGCAGAAACTCCAGTAAACACAATTTCAGAAGGCTCAAAAGTGAAGTTGTCATTAACATCAATCCAAATAACTGTATTATAGTCATAAGAAGTACCAAAAGAATCTGTATTAAATGTTATCTGAACGCTATTACTAATACCTTGAGACATATCAACTACAGTAGCTGTATGGTCATTATAAACAGGAGTTGTAGAAACTGTGTTAGCAAAGTTTGTTGCTACTAATTGTACATTTGTAATACCTGTTCCATCAACAGATGTAGGTGCAGAAACACAATAACATCCACTAGCATTAGTAGTAAAAGATTGTTCAGTACAACCAGTTGCTGAACCAATAGCATTGAAAGGAACTATAGTATAAAAATAGGTAGTTCCAATATTTCCAGAAAATGAATACGTATTAGTGGTAATAGATGATGCATTTGCAACATCAGTACCACCTGAAGTAGTTCCTACTGTAATATAATACCCATCAGAATTTGGAGTTGCATCCCAAGTAATTGAGTTAGCAAAATTTCCACAAGAAGGGTTTGGTGTAGCAACAACATTACTAGCACATGATGGAGCAGTTGCTGGAATTGGTTCCCAAACTACATCATCAACATAAAGAGTTACAAAAGTACCTGAATTGTGACGGAAACCTATAAAAGTATCTGTTCCAGCATAAGTACTAAAATCAACTACATATAGTGTTGAAGTTGCCGTTGTAGCTATAGTTTGAAATGGTGTAAATACAGCAGATGCTGTATTATTATTTAAAGTTCCAACTTGAATTGATCCAGTTGTTTTAGCATAAAATTTTAATCTATGTGTTCCTGCATTCAAATTAGATAAAACTGGAGAGACTAAAATAATATCATCAGTTGTAGTTGTAGCTGAACTAGAATTATATAAAGCTGCAGAATTTGGAGCAGAATTTGTAGTGTTAGCAGTTGTAGTAACAGTTGCAAATGTTGATAATGTTGCACCTCTTAAAATTTTTGACCAACAATCAGGTAATGCTGGTGTAGTTACACTATCAAAATTTTCATTAATAGTTCCTACTGAATTACACAATGTTCTAAAAGTAATTGGCCCAGACCAAGTACTAAAACTTCCTCCACCACAATCAGCTCTTACATACACTTCATAAAGTGTATTTGCTGTCAATGGGTTTCCATTAATATCAAATCCTTCACCAGGAATAGTAACAGCATCTATCGGTGCACCAGCGCCAGTAGGAATTCCAGTTCCTGGAGCTTGAATAGCATACTGATAATCAAATTGTAACCCTCCTGAACCGTCAGTCCAAGATAAATCAACAGAATTAGAAGTAATATTTGAAGCTAGTATTGCTGTTGGATTTAAACATGTTGGTGACACAGTAATTGAAATATCATCTAATGAAATATACCATGGAGTACCATTCATAAATCCTTTAATACCTACATAATATGTACCTGAAGTGGCTGGAGTGAAATCTCCAAAAATTTCTTGATAATTTCCGTTAATAATTCCTGTTGCAGCAACAATTGAATTAGTCATAGCGGCTGCATTATTAGCAGAACCGTAGCTAACAGCCATATTTGAATCCGCAGAAGCTGCACCATCTTGTCTTGCATAAAAAGATACTCTATAGCTAGTTCCTCCTACCAATTGAATTGGAATATACATC